>NZ_NFUX01000194.1:0-258 GCF_002264385.1 Paenibacillus sp. VTT E-133280 | reverse complement strand
CAGTACCAAGAGCATCTATCTCGATTGGAAAAGAACATAGATGCTCTCGCTGAAGAAATGGAAGAATCTGATTTAATTCAGTCGATTCCCGGTATTGGTCCTAAAATTGCTGCAACCATTTTATCGAAAATTGGAGAAGTAGACCGTTTTGATCATCCAAAGAAACTAGTAGCCTTTGCAGGCATAGACCAGATTGTATTCACATCCGGAGAGTTTGCGGCAACACGAAATCGAATTACCAAACGTGGTTCTCGGCAA
>NZ_NFUX01000107.1:0-15190 GCF_002264385.1 Paenibacillus sp. VTT E-133280 | reverse complement strand
GACACCGACACCGACACCGACACCGACACCAACACCGACGCCAACGGCAACACCAACCCCAACACCAACGCCAACACCGACGGCAACGCCATCAGCAACCCCAACACCTGGGGCGGGCTCTAATCTGGCGTTGAACAAAGGGATAACAGCTTCTTCCTCTGTCTTTACCTTTGTGCAGACCAATGCGAATGACGGTGATGTGACCACTTATTGGGAAGGGGCAGGGGGAAGTTATCCGAATACCTTAACGGTTAATTTGGGCAGCAATGCCGATATTACATCGGTTGTACTCAAGCTGAATCCTGCATCAGCCTGGTCGACACGTACCCAGACCATTCAAGTGCTTGGGCATAATCAGAATACAACGGCTTTTACTAGCCTTGTACCTGCGACCGTGTATACCTTTAACCCAGCAACCGGCAATACAGTGACGATTCCGGTAACGGCTACGGCTAGTGAATTGCAGCTGAAGATCACCACTAACTCTGGTTCAAGTGCTGGACAAATTGCTGAATTTCAAGTGATGGGTACACCATCTGCAAATCCAGATTTAACGGTCACAGCTCTTACATGGACACCTGCAGCTCCAGTAGAGACGGATGCCATTATTCTAAACGCAACAGTTAAGAATATCGGCACCCTTGCTTCTACCGCAACTAATGTGAATTTTTACTTGGGCACAACACTTGTAGGCACTAGCCCCGTGGGGGCGTTAGCAGCTGGTGCATCAACGAATGTGTCTCTGAATATGGGCGCAAAAGACGCAGCTACCTACTCCTTAAGTGCAAAGGTCGATGAGAATAATACAGTGATTGAATCAAATGAGGGAAATAATAGCTTCACTAGCCCGACTTCCCTTATTATTGCACCTGTATCCAGTTCTGATCTGGTGGCTTCCTCCGTCAGCTGGACACCTGGAAATCCAGCAGCCGGCAACGTTGTAAGCTTCTCAGTTGCCATTAAGAATCAAGGTACAGCAGCTTCCGCGAGCGGGGCGCATAACATAACTCTGACGGTTTTAGATGCTACAACTAATGCGGTAGTTAAGACTCTTACAGGCACCTATAGCGGTGTGATCGCAAGTGGCGTAACCACAGCGCCTGTCGCTCTTGGCAATTGGACAGCAGGAAATGGAAAATATACTGTGAAGAGTGAAATTGCAGTGGATGCTAATGAGCTGCCTGTAAAACGGGCTAATAATATTCAGACGCAGTCTCTATTCATCGGTCGAGGTGCGAACATGCCTTACGACATGTATGAGGCTGAGGATGGTGTTATTGGTGGTGGGGCCGTGAAGCTTTCAGCTAATCGGACCATTGGTGATCTGGCAGGTGAGGCTTCAGGCAGAAGAGCAGTTACTCTGAACACCACAGGTAGCTATGTTGAATTCACGACAAAAGCCAGCACGAACACGCTGGTTACTCGTTTCTCGATTCCTGATTCAGCGAGTGGTGATGGCACAAATGCTACGCTTAACATCTATGTGAATGGTGTCTTTAACAAGGCAATTAACTTAACCTCTAAATATGCATGGTTGTACGGTTCTGAGACAAGTCCTGGTAATTCGCCAAGCGCAGGTTCACCGCGGCATATTTATGATGAAGCAAACATTATGTTTGATAGCACGATTCCGGCAGGAAGTACGATCCGGTTACAAAAAGATACAGCGAACACTTCTCAATACGCCATTGACTTCATCAGTCTAGAGCAGGTTTCACCGATTGCTAATCCAGATCCGGCTAAATATACTGTTCCTGCAGGTTTTACGCATCAGGATGTCCAAAATGCGCTAGATAAAGTACGCATGGATACCACAGGAAATCTCGTTGGGGTGTATTTGCCAGCCGGCAACTATCAGACCTCTAGCAAGTTTCAGATCTACGGCAAGGCAGTGAAGGTAATCGGTGCTGGCCCTTGGTATACAAGATTTATAGCTCCAACCACCCAAGAGAATACTGATGTCGGATTCCGAGCCAGTGATACAGCAAATGGGTCTACCTTTGCAAATTTCGCTTATTTCGGGAACTATACTTCACGTATCGACGGTCCTGGTAAAGTATTTGATTTCTCCAATGTGGCGAACATTACGATCGATAACATCTGGACTGAACATCAGGTATGTATGTACTGGGGTGCCAATACGGATAACATGGTGATTAAAAACTCGCGTATCCGTAACACCTTCGCGGACGGCATTAATATGACGAATGGAAGCACGAACAACCTTGTATCTAATATTGAAGCACGGGCAACAGGTGATGATAGCTTTGCGTTGTTCTCGGCGATTGATTCCGGCGGTGCAGATATGAAAGACAATATCTATGAGAACCTCACTTCCATTTTGACTTGGCGTGCTGCTGGTGTAGCTGTCTATGGTGGATACGCAAATACCTTCCGTAACATTTATATTGCAGATACACTTTGCTACTCTGGAATTACGATCAGCTCGTTAGACTTTGGATATCCGATGAATGGGTTCGGAGCTTCACCTACTACGAATTTTGAGAATATTTCTATTGTTCGTGCAGGTGGGCATTTCTGGGGCGCGCAGACTTTCCCGGCGATCTGGGTATTCTCGGCATCCAAGGTGTTCCAAGGTATCCGAGTCAATGATGTGGATATCATTGATCCAACCTATCATGGCATCATGTTCCAGACCAACTATGTAGGTTCCACTCCACAATTCCCAGTAACAGATACCATCTTTAATAATGTTACAATTACCGGTGCGCAGAAGAGCGGCGATGCTTTTGATAGTAAATCCGGGGTGGGTATCTGGGTGAATGAAGCAGCTGAGGCAGGTCAAGGTCCAGCCAGAGGCTCAGCAACCTTCAACAATCTGAAGATTACGAACACGGTAACGAATATTAAGAATAATACATCTACTTTTACGATTAACGTGAATCCTTAATAATCATTGATACCATGCCAATAATGAACAGCCGTCTCCGCTTATAATGCGGAGGCGGCTGTTTCAGGTTAGAGGAACGGGAGGTCTGAATCGACAGGAGGTGCCGCTCAAGTTACAATAATGGAAGGAAAAGAATTGAAGGAGGCTCTAGGAATGACATCCCTTGTTGTTAACAATATCACTGAGCTGATTGGGAATACACCGGTTGTGCGACTAAATCGGTTGACCACACCCCAAGATGCAGAACTATATGTAAAGCTGGAACGCTTCAATCCCAGTGGCAGTGTAAAGGACAGAGCCGCTTATAATCTGATTCTGCAAGCAGAACTAGCTGGGCTACTGAAACCCGGAGGGACTATTATAGAGCCGACAAGTGGAAATACAGGCATTGGATTGGCTATGAATGCCGCTGCAAAAGGTTATAAAGCGATTCTTGTCATGCCTGATAATATGACGAAGGAACGAATCAATATTCTAAAGGCTTATGGTGCTGAAGTGGTCCTGACACCTGCAGCGGAGCGGATGCCGGGGGCTATAGCGAAAGCAATCGAGCTGGGGAAAGAAGTGGCGAACAGCTTTATTCCACAGCAATTCGAGAATAAAGCGAACCCTGACATTCACCGGACAACGACAGCGCTTGAAATTATGGAGCAAATGGAAGGAAAGCTGGACGTGTTCGTTGCATCGTCAGGGACAGGAGGCACGATTACAGGAACTGGAGAAGTATTGCGTGAGCAGCTTCCTGATATTCGCATTCTTGTTGTTGAGCCGCAAGGCTCGCCAGTGTTATCCGGGGGAAAGCCCGGACCGCATAAACTGGTTGGAACCAGTCCGGGCTTTGTACCCGCCATTCTGAATACGAAGATCTACGATGAAATCGTTCAAGTTTCGGATGAAGATGCATTGCAAACGTTGAGAACGCTGGCTGCACTGGAAGGGATTCTGCTCGGTCCATCAGGTGGTGCCGCAGTATGGACTGCATTGCAGGAAGCACGGCGCCTCGGACCCGGCAAGCGAGTGCTATGTATTGCGCCTGATGCAGGGGAACGTTACCTGAGCATGGGAATATTCTAACTTCGTTTGGAGGAATAAGAATGAATAAGGTCATGATAAGTTTCTTAATTGTTCTTATGTTGGTGGGTTGTTCTGGAAACAGCTCGTTGACGAGTAATGAGGATCATTTAGACTCTACACCGGAACAAAGTGCGGAAACTGTATCGCCTTCTCCAGCGCTTCCTCCTAGCGAAGAGCCAACGCCAAGCATACAGCAGACAGAAGCTTATCTAGATACCAAGAAGCTGAGAGGGAATTTTGGCTTTGCGGATGCAGAGGGGCGGAATATGCTAGTCACCGGGCACGAAAAAGGGCTGGACCAGGAGATGGCACAATTAAATGAGGCTATTGGTGATCAGGGGAATGTATTAAAGGTTAAATTTAATAAATGGCAGGATGGAACAGAGAACAGTAATGGCCGGGAGATGGCGCATAATTTTGAGAATCTGGCGGGTTATCTTTATACGGTGGAAGAGGAAAGTGCGACCCCGGATGAAACCTACTATTTGACGGATCAAATAGACTTTAAGGTTGATGCGCTTTTGCCGGTTGAAACTTTAGAGGGTCAAGAAGCTTTGTCTACTGTGGAAGTAAGTGTTCGAGAGCGTATTGTAGATACGAAAAAACGTGAAATTCAGAAAATATGGAAGCTGGCAGACTTATCTGCAAATCGGCAGCTGTATCTCGTTCAATTTGTAAGGTTGGATCAGGAGATGTTATTTAGTCTTGTCTGGAAAGAAAAAGATGAATTTACCTTCATGGACTATCCGGCGGTGATTCAAGGCGATGAATATTCAGTTTGGCGGGTGGATGATGGCGGAGAGGTCAGGCCTGAAATGTTCTCTATTCTTTTTGTAGCTGAAACCTCTGAGGGTCCGCTAGTCGGTATGAACTGGTGGGGGGCAGAGGGAGTCAATACATTTTTCTTGCACAAAGAAGGAGATTCATTTAAGGAAATGGACATCCAATATGGACGGTATACTTCGCCGATATAGATAGGAATTCACTGTAAACGTAGAAATGGTTAGGTGCATCGTAAGATGTATCTTTTTTTTGCTACAATATAAGAAAGCTTGCTTATGATAGTATAAATGTCGGCATTCATCTTTTAAAATACTTAAATTTGTAACATTAATAGGTCAATATAGCCCGATCGAGTCATGTGGCTAAGATAAGACGGTGATAATGTTATTCATAAGATGTGCAGGAGGGGACGGCAACGTATACACGAATAAAGTACATGATCCTGTTACTGCCAACGCTAATGGTAGGGATCTGGGAAGTCGTACGCCATCAGTTTCTAATGCCTTATATTTCAATGGACTTGGGGAACTATTTGACGCCGGTTCTTGTGTTTTTGGTCAGTCTTGTATTGCTACTTCCTTTGTTTTCTCTTATGGAGCGAAATCAGCGGGAGCTGGAGCAGGAACGTGCGCTAAAAGACGCAATGAAGGCTCGGGAAGGACTAGCCAAGGAACTGCATGATGGGATGGCGCAATCTTTATTCCTCTTATCTGTCAAAATCGACCGGCTAGAAGCAAGCCGCAAGAATGGTGGAGTCAGTGAGGAAAGTGTGGATCAGATCAAAAAGACGGTCCATGAGGTGAATCGTTATGTGCGGCAGGCCATCGCTAATCTGAAGATACCGGTCTCTGAACAGAGTTCTTTTTCATTGGAACAGTCGGTAAAAGATCAGTTAGCCCAGATGGCAAATGAGATTATGATCGAAGCCTCTCTCGATTGGAGCCTGCAAGATGATGCGCTCTTCCCTTCAGAAAAATCAGAATTGTTATCCTGTATCCGCGAAGCGATCATTAATGTTCGCAAGCATACACGAGCGGGGCTGGTTTCAATTACTGGAGCTGGCGATGAGAAGCGCTGGAGAGTAGTTGTTGCAGACAATGGAGAGGGATTTGAGCATGATCCATTTGAAGTGAGTGGCAGCTATGGACTTCAGATCATGAAGGAACGTGTTGAGGGGATGGGCTGGAAGCTTAGGCTGACTTCTGGTGACACAGGCACCCAGGTTGAAATTATGAAAGGGGAAGTCAGTCTATGAGCCGATACCGGGTTTTAGTTGTGGATGATCATGCGCATGCACGTGAGGCTATGTGTGAGATTTTGTCCATGGATGACAGTTTTGAGGTCATTGGTGTAGTGGAGAGTGGCGCTGAGGCAATCGCATTTACAGCACAATGGATGCCTGATCTCATTCTAATCGACATTCAGATGCCTGTGATGGACGGTTTGGAGACTACTCGCCGGATCAAGCAGGAATATCCCTATGTCAAAATCGTTATCGTTACGGTATCGGACGAAATTTCCCATCTCCTCGAAGCGCTGAAGCAAGGTGCACAGGGGTATTTGCTAAAGAATCTGGCACCTTCCACCTGGATTCAATATTTGCAGGCCATTGTTAATGAAGAAGCGCCCCTAAGTCGGGAGCTGGCTTTTCAAATCTTGAAAGAGTTCACCGTACCTGCTGTAACGGATGAAGGGGAGTCATTGACGGCAAGGGAGAAAGAAATTTTGAGCTGTGTGTCTTCTGGATCGAAGAACAAGGAGATTGCCTTAAGCTTGGGGATTTCGGAGCATACCGTAAAAAATCATCTGAAGAACATTCTCCAAAAGCTTCAACTACAAAACCGTACACAGCTAACGCGCTATGCCTTGGAGCAAGGGCTTGCTTCACGTAAACGGGATTTTTCTAAAGATGTATAGCAAGAAGTTAAGGATGAAGTTATATAATTATGGATGAGAAGAGGCTAACCATGAACAGATTATCTCGTAAAATAATGACACTATTCGCACCAGCGGCTGCAACGCTACTATTGTTTGCAGCTGTAGCTAGCGCACACGTAACCGTGGCCCCAGCACAATCCAGCACCGGAGCTTGGGAGACATACACACTTAAAGTCCCTTCAGAAAAAGAAGTGGCAACTGTACAAGTGGATCTACGAATTCCGGCAGGTGCCGAGTTTAAGCAATATGAAGCTACACCAGGCTGGGATGTTACTATTGACGGGAACAAAGTTAGCTGGATCGCTAACGGAGAAGGAATTAAAGCAGGACAATTCCAACGTTTCTATTTCACGGCTAAGAACCCTGATGCCGCTGGTGATATCGCATGGAATGCTTATCAGCACTATGCCGATGGAAGCTTGGTGCAATGGTCCGGTGAGGCTGGAACAGAGAATCCGCATTCTATTACTACGATTGTACAAGCCTCCGGTGGTAGTGAGCATTCTCATGGTTCCAGTGACAATGGTATGAGCATGGAAGAGCATAATGCCATCATGGAAAATGAGAACAACTCAACCAGTGTCAATCCAATGGTCTATATCGCAGTCGGGATATCTTTACTTGCCTTTTTGATAGCGGCTATAAGTATATTGCGTGGTCGGAAAGAGTAAGGTGGAATCGTTGTATTCCGTGATCAGAGTAGGATGAAAAAGAAGATTGAACTTATAACTGTGAACCGTTTCGTAGTGAAGTATGAAACGGTTCACGGTTTTTTTGTGTGGAGCTCACAAATGATATGGGATCATACAAGAAGCCTCCGCGATTAAACGACGGAGGCTTCTTGTATGAATGATTGGATAATAAGGATAACTTTACTGAACTACAGACGTTTCCGCTTATAAAAGGTTACAAAAACTGCGGTCAGCAGCAAGAGAAGGATTGCGACGCCAGTTGTGATGGCTTCACTCGTACTGCCTTTTTGCTGGACAGCACCACCGCCACCAAAGTCACCACCGCCCATACCTCCAGGTATGCCGCCACCAAAGCCGCCACCGCCCATGCCGCCTTCAGGGAATCCAGGTCCACCCATGGCACCGGGCTCACCGCCTGCAGCTCCGTTAAATTCACCTTGGACAGCTTGCCCATTGGTGTTGTCTTGTCCACCTTGGGGAGCCTGCCCGTTAGTAGCGGTTTGGTCAGCTTGATTGGTCTGCCCACCAGCCGCTGCTTGTGAATTGCTGCCAGGACCATTGCCGCCTTCAGGGATAGCAGGTCCGCCCATGGCACCAGGTTCGCCACCTGTGCCACCTTGGGGAGCCTGCCCATCCGCAGGTGCTTGCCCACTTTCGGCACTCTGTGCAGTAGCGTCGATTCCAGCAGCAGCACTGTCGCCGTTAGTACCAGCGGCTCCCGGTGCTGCGCCATTCCTAGCACCGCCACCAAAGCCACCGCCGCCCATACCACCACCCATACCGCTTCCCGATCCGTCACCGGAGGAAGGGATGGTGCCGTCGAGCTGCTGTTGGATATTTTTTGCCATGTTCGACATGAAGGTCTTAACAGACTTAATCCCTTCTTCATATTGCTCAAAGGTATAGAAAGCAGATGGATCCGCTTTGACATAGCTGGAAATCATCATGTCCAGCTGATCCATCTGAGTTTGGAAAGTGCCGCCTGCTAGATAGCCATTAATCATCTCGCTGACAATCTCGTGATATTTCGCTTTGTATTCGTCGTTAGCAAGCAGCTTCGCAATCAGCGGACGTTCTGACAATGTGCCTTGAGTGGGCTCGTCAATCAGCACATCTGCACTACCCATACCCCCAAAGGCCATATTATAATCCCATGGCAGTATGGAGAAGACTCCATCATCTTCATACAGGTAATAATTTTGCTTATTACCACCTAAATAGCTGTCCATATTAGCCGTTACCGCATTTAGAGCGATATACTTCAAGGATTCCTCTACGTCGATGTATTTTTCATAATCATTCCCGTTATTAAGCTCATCCAGCATGTCGATGAGAATATCATCGTTGGATTTATCCGATTTCATTTCTAGTCCGGTATATAGCGATGGATCATCGCCAAGCCAAGTCAAATCACTGCCCTGGCCAGTCATAACGCCTTTATAAAGTGCTCCATAAGCGTTGCCAAAATTGCGTTCCAGATAAGCATCACCGATCTGTTCCACCGCGAGATAGAAGCCCTTTAGTTCATCGTTGACATATACATTGACGAAGGAATATTTCGGTGTTGGGAGTCCGACACTTTCAGCGAGCTCATAGGTTAGAAACTCACGCATATAAGAAGCATCGCTGTAATTATTATTCAGGTTGATCTTTGTAATGCCAAACAGATTCTGGTTCACATACTCATCAAAAGATATTTTGAAGCTGTAGCGATCAGAGTCTGTCATTTGTACTACACTTCTGAGACTAAGATTTCCTTTGGTCCGTACGGCCACGTTATCAAATTTAATGCCATTGTACTCCACGGATGCGGCTTTATATTCTTCCGCGCTGGCATTATCCAGCATATCCTGAAAATCATCCGGGTCCAGAGTGATTTTGACATCGACGACCTTGTCTTTTGGGAAAACCTGATCGTCTAAACTTTTCTCATCGCTTGAAATCACCTTCTCCTGCGTATCTGACGCATTGTTATTTGTTGCAGATGGACTTGTGTTCTGGCAACCAACTACGGCGATGACCAGCAGCAGGCAGCAAAAACTCAGCAGGATTGATTTACCTCTGGCTTTCATCTGTGGCACCGCCCTTCATCTTGTTGTAATAATTAAGATACATAGTCGCCGCTATAGCTGATCAGGAGTGCATTTTTGACACCTTTAAGATCGGAGACAGTGTTGACAAAGCCGCCTACTTTATCATCCAGCCGAAGCTCCAGTGTCAATTCAATATTGTTTGCGGATACGGTTTTTTGCTTCACATTATAACGTTTCACAGATTTGGTGATATGGCTGTGAACTTCACGTTCACTTTCATCACTATCACAGTTAATGACCAGTAAGTAGGGTGTTTCGATAGCAGAATGTTTGATGAACAGAAATAGAATTAGACCGATGATGATCGAACCAACAATAGCTAAAGTGAAGAATCCTGCGCCAGTTACGATCCCTGCGACAGCGGCCCAGAATAAGAAGATCAGATCTGTCGGATCTTTGATCGGCGTTCTGAAACGAACGATGGACAAGGCACCGACCATACCGAGGGACAGCACAAGGTTAGAGTTGATGGCAATGATAACAGTGGCTGTAATCATGGTCATGCCCATTAGGGAGACATTGAAGCTTTTAGAGTACAATACTCCGCTAAATACACGTTTGTAGAGCAGATAGATGAAGTAGCCGATCAGAAAAGCTACACCCAGCGTGATGAGCATTTTCGAGATGCTAATATCGGATACAAAGTTGTCCATCACCGAATTTTTAATAATATCTGAAAAAGTATTTGTGGTTGTATCTGAGGTTGCAGTTGCTGCTAGCGATGCAAGTGATGCATTCATAATCAATAATCCTCCCAAGTGTTGGTTTTTAGAAATTTGCGGCAGATCACATATTTTGAAGCGGACTGTCTATTCAGCCCCTCTAACTGCAGCGCGATTTTAATGTATTCCGGAATGTACTCATCGAATTTCACTTCGAAAATAATGAAGTTCTCATCCATTGCCCGAATCGGATGCAGATCTTTATCAAAAATATCCGTCGAATGCAGACCGGTACGTAAATCCTTATCGAACGTAATCCGTACATTACCATTATGGCAAACATAGGGCTCGCGAACATAATCCACGATAACCTTCGGCCGAAGCAGGTTATGGCGCATTTGATTGTATAATTCCATGAACAGTGGACTGTCCGGGACATTTAGGACCTCATAGTTGCCTGCCATGATCTCGTCGTACATTTGACGGGTCAGCGGCTCTTTGATTTTGGCGATGTAATCGTCCATTTTTATTTTTTTCTCAAAGTGAATGATATGGTCCTGAATGTTGTAAATTCTAATCCGATATTTGGCGCGTTCTCTGAGACCACCAAGTTTGTCGGCAAGCGCTGTATTGTTGATGTCGTCAAAATACAAACTACGAATATGATATTCGCCACTCTCATTGGCGTGTTGGTCTGTATCAATCAAGCTCTGTAATCGCTGGCGCAATATAAGGTATTGATGATAGTTAATAAAGAACTTTAGCTCATGCCGGAATTGCAGCTTGTTACTCATTTTCCCACCTCGTTTCTATCTCTATCTCTGTTGTTGGCTAACCTTCTTGCACAACTAATTCTAGGAGACAGACCTTATGTTTAACTTAAAATAGACTGAATGTTAGCTGAATGTTTTACACTGCGTTAACAAAAGTATGGATCTATGAATTTGACTTCTGACTTTCTGGAAGGCTATCTTAGGTAGAAGACTAGAGAGTGGACTTAAGGAGGAACCGTGATGAAAGACTATAAATTCGCCATCATCCTAGGGATCTTAGTGATTGTATTAATCTTGGTGGCTGTTGGGATGGAGTGGTCCAAATCCGGGAGTTCCGCGAAATCATCAACCCCGTTTGATCTGATCACCACCTTTAAGGGAGATGCGGGCACGAGCCGTGCGTTTACTTGGTATACTAATGATTCCAATGCCGCAGGAATTTTGGAGTTCGTAAAGGGACAGGTCGCCTCTTTTGCAAATTCGGATGTATTAAGGGTAGAAGCAGATAGCAGTTCTATAAAAACAGATAAGGGTACCAGAGGTGTTCATAAAGCTGAGGTAACCGCACTTGAGCCTGGGACGTTATATTCTTACAGGGTGGGCAGTGGTGTTGAGGGGGAATGGAGTACAGTTGCAGAATTCACCACAGAAGAGACAGGACTCGATAGTGTTACGTTTATCAACGTTACAGATTCCCAAGGAGAGAATGCGGAGGATTTTAAACTGTGGGGGAAGACAATGAATAAGGCTTTTCAGACATTTCCAGAAGCCAAGTTTATTGTACATAACGGGGATCTGACGGAGAACCCGGAGGATTCGGCGGGCTGGGATGAGTTTTTTAGCAATATTCAGGGCTGGATTTCAAGGATCCCGTTAATGCCAGTCACAGGCAATCATGATGAGGTGGATGATGACGCGAAGTATTATATTTCACATTTCAACCTGCCAGATAACGGGGCAAAAGGCTCCATTGCAGGCACCTCGTATTCGTTCGATTACGGACCTGTGCATATCACAGTATTGAATACAGAGAGTAATATTAAAAAACAAACAGAGTGGCTCAAAGAAGATTTAAAGAAAACAGATAAGAAGTGGAAGATAGTCGCTATGCACCGCCCGGCTTACGGGGGGAATTCGTATAAGAAAGTAGAAGATTGGACAGGTGTTTTTGATAAATATGAGGTTGATTTGGTACTGCAGGGTCATAATCATGAGTACTCCAGATCCTACCCGTTGCGAGGCGGAACAATCGTTCCAGAAGGCGAGATTCCTAAAGGGGCTTACCGAGGGACTGTATATGTGGTGACCAATGCCTCCGGAAGGAAATTTAACGAGAAAAAAGAGGATCAGTTCTATCATGCGGTACATTTTCAAAACTACAAGCAAATGTTCGCAGGGATTAGTGTTACCAAGGATAGTTTAACTTATCAAGCTTATGATGTGGATGGAAAAATGCTGGATGAATTTGTGCTTACGCATTAAGTAGTAATAGCTTTTGCGCAACAAATCAATAAAGTAAACCATCGAGAAACAGATGTCATCTTATAAGGTGGCGTCTGTTTTTTTGTGAAATGTAAGCTATGGTGTGAAAATGGTACGATTTTTAGTGACAAACTTCATAAAGAGATAACCATTTTCTCTCGATAATGAAAAAGATTGACATTATAATCAAAGCGTTATCAGTATTTTTAGAAATTCATGTTTAGGGGGAGGGGTGAAGCGGGGGATTAAGAGTAGGAGAAAAGAAAAAGCAAACCAATAAAATTGTAGGAGGCGTAAAACGTGATTCGTAACCGTATCCGAAAAACAGGACTATTAGTCCTGCTTGGCGCGATGGTAGGCTCTTTATTCTCTGCATTCCCAGCTACTACCCATGCAGCTTCAAGTGAACCGTATACCTGGAAAAGTGTTGTAACGGGAGCAGGCGGGGGCTTTGTGCCCGGTATTATTTTTAATCAGTCTGAACCCAATTTAATTTATGCCAGAACAGATATCGGGGGTGCCTATCGCTGGAATCAGGCTACCTCTAGTTGGACTTCAATTAGTGACTCCGTAGGCTGGGTGGATTGGAATAAGAATGGCGTGGATGCCCTTGCTACAGATCCTATTGATCCAAACAAAGTCTATATGGCAACAGGCACTTATACTAACTCCTGGGATAATAACGGTCAGATCATGCGCTCTAGTGACCGGGGAAACACTTGGCAAACCACTCCACTGCCTTTTAAGGTAGGTGGCAATATGCCGGGCCGCTCTGCGGGTGAACGCCTCGTCATCGACCCGAATAAGAATAATATTTTATTCTTCGGAGCCAGAAGTGGTAATGGACTATGGAAAAGTACGGACTCCGGTGTGACTTGGGCGAAGGTAACCTCTTTTACGAATGTAGGAACATATATTCAGAATCCGACACTGGATTATGGAAATGATCTCGTTGGCTTATCCTGGATCACGTTTGATAAAAGCACAGGAACACTTGGCAATGCGACTCAAACGATATATGTAGGGGTTGCCGACACAGCAAGCAGCGTTTATCGCAGTACAGATGGAGGCGTGACTTGGACAGCTCTGGCAGGACAACCTACGGGCTACTTGCCACATCATGGCGTGCTTTCATCTACAGGCGATCTATATATTACTTATAGCAATGGTGTAGGTCCTTATGACGGAAGTAAAGGTGAGGTTTGGAAATACAATAAAACAAGCGGTGCTTGGACGAATATCAGTCCTTCAACCGGAACGGATAATTGGTATGGCTTCGGTGGTTTAGCTTTGGATGCTCAAAATCCTAACACAGTTATGGTATCCAGTTTAAATGCTTGGTGGCCTGATGAAGTGATTTTCCGCAGTACGAACGGTGGTGCAACATGGAGCCGGATTTGGGACTGGGGCAATTATCCAGAACGAACTTATAAGTTCAGTATGGATATCACAGCAGCACCTTGGCTCGATCATGGAACGACTTCGACCTCTCTTGATCCTTCACCGAAGCTCGGCTGGATGATGGGCGATCTGGAGATTGACCCATTCAACTCTAACCGGATGATGTATGGTACGGGGGCTACCATTTATGGCTCGAACAATTTGACCTCATGGGATACCGGAGGCAAGGTGAATATCTCTGTTATGGCAAAGGGGGTGGAGGAAACGGCTGTGCTCGGACTGATAAGCCCGCCAACGGGAACCTCCCATTTGATCACTGCGCTTGGTGATGTATCTGGTTTCCGGCATGAGGATTTGTCGGTAGCGCCAACTAAATTCCAGACCAGTCCTTCCTGGGCCACAACGATGAGCATTGATTATGCAGAGCTGAGTCCATCCTATATCGTACGGGTAGGCAGCGCAGATAAAGAGAAGACACCAAGTATGAAATCCATTGGTATCTCTAACGATGGTGGAGTGAACTGGTATATGCCAAATTCCGAACCTTCAAATGGGACCAAAACAACAGTAGGGCATGGACAAGTTGCAGTGTCTGCAAGTGGGAACTCCATACTGTGGAGCACCTCGGATATTGGTGTGTACTACTCCAAAACTTCAGGGAATTCTTGGACAGCTAGCACAGGATTACCTGCAGGAGCAAAAGTAGCATCTGACCGAGTGAATGCTAGCAAATTTTATGGATTTTTTGCTGGGGTCTTCTATGTTAGTGTGGATGGCGGAGCTACATTTACTGCCACTTCAGCTTCAGGATTCCCAACGAATAATGTAGCTGGATTACAGCCGAATGAAGCTCAGATCAGTATGAAGGCCGTACCCGGTATTGAAGGTGACCTCTGGTTTGCTGGAGGAAATACGACTGAGAATAAGTATGGTTTGTGGCACTCCACGAACTCTGGTGCGAGCTTCACAAAGTTAAGCAACGTACAAGAAGCTGATCTCATTGGTTATGGAATGGCTGCGCCGGGTCAAACTTACATGGCACTGTACACGGTAGCGAAGATTGATGGCGTGCGGGGTGTCTTCCGTTCTGATGATGTTGGCGCAACTTGGGTTCGTATTAATGACGATGCCCACCAATACGCCAAGATTAATATGGCGATTACTGGTGACCCAAGAATTTACGGACGTGTATATCTTGGAACGAATGGCCGAGGCACTTTGTATGCTGACCCTGTCAATCCACCAGCTACAGGCTCAACCATTACTCCAACAACCGCAAGCTTTGATAAGAAAACAGTGAATCAAGCAGATGTAGCACTAACCATGACGCTGAACGGAAACACACTCAGCTCGATCAAGAACGGAACAGCCACCCTCGTAG
>NZ_NFUX01000016.1:0-97098 GCF_002264385.1 Paenibacillus sp. VTT E-133280 | reverse complement strand
TTTCCTTCGGAAAGCTTTCAGGCGAACGCTCCGCTCCTACAGTTCCAAAATTCCCTCCGTTACTTTTCACCATATTTATTGGGGGAAGTCTAAAAACATTCACGATTATATGTAGAATCATGTCTCTGCCTAAGAACTGTAATTCAATTCCACTAGCGTTGCATTAAGCTTCACATCATACGAACAAAGGGAGGTTTTCCCTAATCTAATCATTTAATCGAGGTATATATTATGTTCATACGAAGATACCAAAGTACTCATCATTCTGTAATCTCAACATCAAACCAAACACTAAAACTAATATACGAGTCCTCTAATGTGGCTTCGTATTTCAGATCATTTTTAGCTAGAATCTCCGCGACGATAGACAGGCCAAGTCCAGTACCGGAGATTTCTTTATTCCGAGACTCCTCGATCACATAGAACGGGTCCCAGATATACGCTAGATGCTTCTCTTTTAGGCGCGTGGTTTTATTTGTAATGGTGAATTTCAGGGTATCGTGGCTATCATTCGCTAGCGATATTCCAAAAACATTCTCTTCCCCATATTTAATGGCATTACTAATTAAGTTGTTGAATATAATTTCTATTTGGCTGATATCCTCTTCAACGATGGATCGATTAACCGCATGGAAGTCGCTCTGTAAAATCAGATTTTTATTTTTGAGCGTAATATTATATTGTGAGATCACTTTGAGCAGAAGCTCTTTAAGATCGAATCTTTCTTTATGGACTTCGGTCTTTTGGATTTTGGACAGTTTAATTAAGTAATCCACCATATCCGACGTATATTTCACCTGCTCCAAAATGATATCCGTATACGTACCATCATCCAAATCGTCTTGAATGCCAATGGTATACGCTTGAATTAGGGATAACGGTGTCTTCACTTCATGTGAAATGCTTGAGATCAGTGTGTTTAAGCTTTGATTTTTCTGCTCCAGCTCTGCATGGGCACTTTTCAGGCGCTGGCTCATCTGGTTAATGCTTTTGGATAATTCTTCGATTTCATCCCCCGTTTTAATCGTCACCTGTTTAAATTCAAGATTGGAGATATCCTTCGCGACATCCTGTAGCTTCTCTAATGGGGTAATAATCTTTTTTGAAAAAAATGCCACTAACAGCAAGCTGATAATAATCCCCAAAAGAATGGAATAGAAGCTGAATTGATTTACGATATTTAAAGCATCGGTATTGTGCACAACCACAGTGCCGATGAGAATCAAACTGCCATCCTGCTCGTATATTTTCGTTAACAGGCTGGATTTCAATTTCCCCTGATTAAATAAAAGATTCACCGTATTTCCTTCGTTTACCTTTTGCAAAACTTTTTCTGTAATCCAAAACTTATTGAGTGCCACCTTATCTTTAAACAACGCAAATTGAATGTTCTCGTTAATTGCTGTCACGCTTCCTCTGTTCTCAACCCTCACAATCGTTACATTGTTATTGTTCTCGATCGCTGTTTCATTGTCCTTGAGCTGATCCAGACTGAGATCCTTTACTTCTTCATAAATAGCGTTAATCTTGGTTTTCATTTTATAAAGATAATAATCGGACGAGAAAAAATTGTGCAATAAATAAGATGTTCCAAACACAATCAGCAGAATGATACTTACCATAATCAATAACTTGGTGCTTATTTTATTGATTTTTATCATGGAAGCTGTACCCCATTCCCCTGTGTGTGATTACGTGGTCAGCCCCAATCTTATCGCGCAATCTCTTAATATGTGTATCCACGGTTCTTTCTTCGCCAAGGTAGTCCATCCCCCAAACGGAAGATATCAAAGCATCTCTAGACAAAATCCGGCCTTTATTCTCATAGAGGAAGGTTAGCAATTCAAATTCTTTTTTATAAAGGGACAGCTCCTCCCCCTGCTTGTACACTTTCTTCCGCTCAAAATCAATTTCTAAATCCCGTATAGCAGCCACTTTTTCGGTACCCAGCATTTTTTTGATTCTCAGCATTAAAATCCGTGGGTCGAATGGTTTTCTTATATATTCATCTGCACCGATATCTAAAGCGCTAAATTCATCGTCATGGGAAGATCGGGCGGTCAGCATCACCACTTTAGCTAAACTAACCTGCTTGATTTCATTACACACCTCAATCCCGCTTCGCTTCGGCATCATCCAATCCAATACCACAAGATCGATCTTATTCGAAAAAAAGAGCTCTAGCGCCTCCTCCCCATCTGCAGCTACCCAAACGTTATAGCCCTCTTTTTCAAAATAAGTCTTCAAGATATGGGTCATATGTTTCTCATCATCGGCAATTAGAATGTTCAATTAGCATCATTTACTCCTTTCCTTCAAGTCCTTTCTTCAATACTTCCCAAATCGGGTTATGATCTACTGCTGTTCGAGGGGGCTGTTCGCCTTTCTCTATCGCTTGCCAATATTCCCAAGTTGGGGGCTGATTGCCCAGTTCATAATCCATTCCGTCCCATGTATCCTCTCGAAAGGCATAAAAACCCCAGTGCCAGCCAAAGTCATCAAAAATCGAGATTAAATCAGCCATGTATTGATCTGCACCTTTTACTAACCGATTCGTTCCAAACTCTTCGGCAACAATCCGATATGCGGGAATATTATGTTCCTTTGCCCACTGCGCAACAGGTTCCAAAAATTCCTTTAAGGTCTCTTTATTAAATGCTTTTTCCGTTTTATTGTCTCCGACTTTTATCGTTCCAGGATATTCATAGGTTAACCCTTTTTTCTTATTCTGACTGGTTAGCTCGTAAGGCTCGTACATATGAAAAGCATACAACACATTCTCGTCTTCGATAGGTTTCAAATATTTAAAGGCCCACGGTGTAGCATACAGACCAGAATTGACGATAATAGGTGTCTTGGTATCCACAGTACGAATAGCGGTCACAATTGTCTCATATAAAAGATTTAAATCCGCAGGCGTATTCTCGACTGAGCTATACCATTCGTTGTAATCCTGAGTCCAGAAGTCATGAAATCCAGTCGCCGTCTCCGGATGTGGCTCATTAATCAAGTTATAACCGATTACCGCAGGATGATCCTTCAATCGACTTGCCAGATCCCTCCAAAATACTGCCGCTTGTTCATGATAACTGAAATCCTTCCATATCCGATCATCATTCTCATAATTGTTGAACTGCCTCCAGCGATCTCCGGGGAGACTTAAGACAGTCAGCACTACTTTGGAGCCCCGAGCCTCCGCTGCATCTAAGTCCGCTTTTAACTCGGCAAAATCCGCCTCAACCATCCCTTCATACTTATCTGCATTCCCTATTAGAAAATCTTTATCCGGGTTCGCATCCAGTTTGTCATTGAACAGGAAATCCCTGTCTTTTGCCCATTTATCTGGTGCAAGTCGAATGAATTCAATGTTTTGCTCTTTGGCAGCATCATAGTTTTCCGGTAAAGATTTTGAATTCATGAAATTGGCTCCTTTTCTCTGGTCCTCCCAGAAGGCCATCTTCTCATTCCTTTCGGTCTTCTCTTCCTTCTTCTCTTCTATCTTCAGTTCTTGATTAGCTTGCGGTGTTACAGAACTACATCCTACAACCAACAATAAGATCAACACGATAAAACCTTTAGCTTTCTTCATTCTCTCACCTCATAACCTATCGTAGTCAATCTCTGTTACAAGAGTGTCACAAGGGGTGGAAATCGTTTAAAAGCAAAAGCTCAACCAATAGTACTGGCTGAGCTTCTGTTCATTCGCCAAACAATAAATCCAATATCCGCTCATCTGCCTTTCGGTTCTTCCCTTTATAAGGATAACAGTGAATATGAATTGCTGGATTGAAATTGATCTCAATAATGCTGTAATTGGTATCGGTCGCTTCTTCCTGCATATCATCGATCATCATATCCACTCCACAAATCGTGGCCCCCGCAGCTTTAGCTGATTGAATGGCTAGTTCTTTATAGCTGTGTGGAATCTCATCTGTAAAGTCTAGGCTATCTCCACCAGTACTAATATTCGAATTCTCCCGTAAAAAAATGGTCTCATTCAATGAAGGAACATCGCTCCAAGCCAGCGCGTGATTCTTCAAGAACATCGCCTCTGCTTCGCCGATCTGAATTTTCTCAAGCGGAGTTTTGTAGCCACGACCTCTTAGCGGATCCTTATTCTTTTCGTGGACCAGCTCTTCAATCGTATGTACATCATCACCGACCACATTCGCCGGAACCCGGTGCAATACTCCGACTACTTCATCACCCATGACTAGAAAACGATATTCTTTCCCCGTCATAAATTCCTCAAGCAGTACTGTCCGATCATGCTCGAAGGCGATAGTGAAGGCTTTTTGATAGTCTTCTTTGGAGAACTCATCTGTAAAAATAGTAATGCCGAGTCCAAAATTCGTTGATTTGGGTTTGATCACAATTGGCTTATTACGATAAGTGTCATAGGCATTCATTGCCGCTTTCAAATCTCCAAAAGCCTCACCTGAGGGAACACGAATGCCTTGCTGTTTGAGAACTTCCTTCGTAACAATTTTATTCTCCATAATTAGTACCGTGCTGTAAGAATCCAGGGATGTCTTCGTAGCCTGCTTAACGTATTCTTTATGATCGCCTTTCGTAAGTACAACGAAGTTCTCTTCCCGATCGAGCAATCGAAACTTAATCCCACGTTTAACCGCCGCCTTCAGTAGAAGCTGTGTAGATAGCTCCAAATCCTCATATCCTACAAAGCGGTACCCATTCGTAAGACTTTCCTTAGCATATTGTTTGGCTTTATTCAGATGATATTTAATAAAAGAGGATTGTTGAACTTCCGACTTCACAATCCCTGCAAAGCTCTGATCTGGATTTAGAATCTTATCCTTAGCTCCGTTCAGAACGTTCGAGAACTGTTTATCCTCCGGGTTCAATTGCTCAATCATATCCTGCATCTCTTGCATACAAATTAAAGCCTTCTGCTCCATTGCCTCGCAAGAATCTCCGTTATCATGCAAACAGCCTTGAATCCCCTCCATGATCAATTGATCATGATTAAGATTCGCCAGCTTCTGATCCTCTACGCCGAACGGTTCGTCCTCTTTCAGTAGCATATACACGATAAACAGATGTATAAAAATCATCGTTTCTTTGCTAATCCCTATTTTGTAGAGGGGATTCAGATCAATAAAACGAAGCTCCAAATAGGCAACACCATCTTGCAGTAGCTCCTCTAATGGATGTTTACCTCTTGCCGTCTTCACTCTAACCGGGCTATAGAACTCTTTTACACTTAATAATTCTTCTGACTCGATCAACGCTTGTAAATCATGTACGTAGTCCGTAAGGGAATCAAAAGAAACATAGAGAGGTTTTTCATTCCTATACCCGCATTCGCTATTTCGCAGTGAATTCATATTCAGATAATAGAAGCTTTTGTCATCATCTGATTCACCACGTGCCACACATTGCTCCATATACGTCTTATCAAAAACAGGACTAGCGCCTGTTAAATAGAGTAGAAGCCAGCGGTATCGCAATAGGTTGCGGGCTATTTTTAAATAGGTAGCATCTTTGAAATCTTTATAGCTCTCTTGTGAATCTACGATATCATGAAGCTTTTTTAGAAATTGTTCATCAAAAGAGAAATTATAATGAATCCCGCTCAGCAATTGTCTTTTGCGGCCATACTTATCGGCTAACTGATGTCTATACTCGTCCTCTACCGGATTACCCATTCTGGCAATGGGAATGTCCTTATCCTTCGGTAGCATGGGAGGATTACTACTCGGCCACAGATACTCTTCATTAAGCTCTAGCGACACAATATCCTGTAGCGCCTCCAGAAAGTTATAAGTCTCTTCAATAGAATCAAAAGAGGGTGTCACCATTTCAACCTGACTCTCTGAAAAATCCGTTTGAATATAGGGGTTCTCCAGCTTGTTGCCAAAGGCTTTTGGATGTGGAGTTAGTGCAAGGTTTCCTTCTGGATCCACTCTGACGTTTTCTTTTTCTAGTCCAAATTCGCCATGAAAAATCTCCTTATTTAATTGGTTATCTCTTAGAAGCTGTATGAGTTTACGATTTAATAAAGCCATTTCACGCTCATCCTCTGCTTAGTAGTTTACCTGCTGTCTGTTCATTCTGAACAAAGATCTTCTAAACCAGAACACTAGAATAACTCCCTTGAAAACACTGCTTATCGCAATCGACATCCACACCCCATTCAAGCCAAAAGGTTCGGATAAGAGTAAGGCTAGTGGAATTCGGAGTGCAGTAAATGAAATACTAAAGATCGGTGGAATGTGGGTTTGACCCATGCCGTTAAAAGCACCTACTGTCATCAATTCCAGACACATGAATACCTGTGAGTAACCGATGATCCGCATATAATCTGCGCCCAATTCCAAACTTGTCTGGTCTGATAAAAACAATGAAAATAGCTGCTGCGGGAACGCAATAAATAGAAGCGACACGATCACGCCAAAAATGGAGGTTAAAATTAAGGCCTGACGGTACCCCTGCCCCATACGATCGAAGCGACGTGCTCCATAATTTTGACCAAAAAAGGCAGCAATAGCTCCCTGTAGTCCGCCAATGGTCATATAGGAAATGGATTCAATTTGGATTCCTACTTTTTGAACCGCAATAGCATCCGCTCCAAATCGTACAATGATCTTGGCAATGATGATCGATATGATCGTAAAGGTGACCCGTTGGATCGTTATTGGTAGCCCCATGCGGATGACTTCTTTCATTTGACGACTGTCCCACGCGGATGTGCTTGAAATGAGTTCTGACTTTCTTGTCTTCATGATAAAAAGAGCCGTAACCAAAATATTCGCCATTAATGTTGCAATAGCGGCCCCCGCTACTCCCCAGCCCTCAAAACTGCCCCAGCCAAAAATCAAAAATGGATCAAGGACAATATTAACCATAAGACCAATGGAGAAGATCTGAAACGGTTGTTTACTATTTCCCATAGCGTTTAGGAGAGTTGCGAATAACGTATTCACAATGGAAAATACCGATCCAAATATCGAAATCATTAGAAATTGTCTAGCCATCCGCTCTACTTCATCACTTCCAAGATCAAAAAAACCAATCAACTGATTCTTGGTTAATAGCACTAAACTCATATAGAGAAGTCCTAATAAAATAGACATCATAAATCCGTTTTTTATATAAGATTTAGCCTTCTCTAACTGACCGGATCCCATACAATGCGCCACCTTAATCCCTGTGCCGATCGTAACCATAGTCGATAAAGCAATCGCTAGATTAATGAAAAAACTCGCTGTACCAATCGCGGCAACCGGACCACTTCCTAACCTTCCAACCCAAATCATATCGACTAGACCATAAGTAGTAGAGATGAAATTCGTCGCAATAATCGGAAGCGTTAATTTCATTAAGGTAGGCATTATAGGACCCTGAGTCAAATCGTTTGTGTCCTTCAAGTCTATTTACACCTTCTTCATTTAAATATCAAATTCATTATATAACCGTACACTTATATAATCAATTGATTATATTTAAACATTATTTTGAGTTCGGATTTTTCGGTGAAATGGCTATTGAAAAGAACAAAGAGTTCGTTTACAATAAAACCAACAAGTAGTTCTATATTTATAGAACAATAAGGAAGTTCAGTATTTCACTGAAAGAATGGAGCAGCTCATGGATTATAAAGTAGAAGTTGATTTTGCACCCATGTATGAATGTGTTAGTAGTATGACTGCCTTTCTAAGCAAGCAGAACCATACTGCCATGGATTCCGGTAAGCTCTGGGTACGCGATGTTCAGGCAAGATTCGCACCCATGCTCCTTCGTAAAATGCAAGAGGTCGTTAAAAAACTTGATGATTTCAGTTTGGCCCCCTATATTTGGTCTTGTCCGGGCGAGCGTTCGGTAGAGGGCTTTTTGGTCTGGTTCGATGCTTTAACATCTGGAGAGCTATATGAAATTTCCGGACGTTTCGGCCAATCAGTTCCCTCCAATCTTGCGGAGCTTAGGGATACTGCTTCTGATATCCTGCGCGAATGGAACGCGGGATACTTCAGTGGAATCGACCCTAATATCATCAAAGGGCTTGAGCAGGAAGCCGAATCAAGACGCGCGATGCTAAGCGGCAATAATGACTTGGAAGTGTTTGAAGCAGCTACCGCTGGCATACGCCTTTATCCAAACGAACATCTGAAGCAGGTCATTATCATCCCGCAATATCATGCGCGTCCACTGGTTACCACCTCTATGTATGATGAATTCGTGTTCACTAGCTACTCTTGTGATGTTCTCCCTCCGGAAGCCGGACGGCCTGCTCCTGCACTACTCCGCCTTACTCGAGCATTGTCGGATGAGACCCGGCTGTATATCCTTCGTTTACTCACAGGGAAACAGCTCAATTTCACAGAAATCGTACGTGAAGTAGGACTTTCCAAAAGCACAATCCACTACCATCTTATCGCGCTGCGCGCAGCTGGGCTGGTCATTGTCCATACCCATGCTAGAAGCGCTTCGTACAGCCTACGATTAGAAGCCTTAAATGGACTGCCCCAGCAGATTGGGACGTATCTGGAGAGTTAAAAAGGAGCTACCAAGCTATGATAAAACGCAGCTATTATGGTCTTCTCTCGACCATTACTTTAAGCGCTTTTGGGGATGCCTTTGGCTTACTGGCTATGGAATGGCTCGTCTATGAGCTAACCGGTTCTAAGCTAGCGATGGGAGCACTCGCGCTCAGCTCTGGCATACCTGAGCTACTGTTGCGCTTGCTCGGTTCACCGTTGTCTGATCGGCTGCACCGGGTCCGTTTTATGGCCTGCTTGGCAGCCATTCGCTTGCTGGCTATAGCCCTCCCACTTGGCATGGGATTAGCGGGTCAGCTGCAGCTGTGGCATCTGTTTGTCGCTGCCGGACTAAGCGGTGCCTGCGCCGCACTGTTCATGCCAACAGCGATGGCTGTTATTCCCGGCGTTGCTGACAGCCGGAAGCTGGTGCGGGCTTTTGCTATCATTGATGGCAGTAAAAGCGCAGCAGTGTTACTGGGACCTGCCTTAGCTGGAGCGTTGACCGCTGCCAGTGGAGCGCTGCCAGCCCTTAGCATCAACATGTTATGTTACGTAGCCGCCATAACTACCCTGCTATGTTTACAAAATCTACCAAAACCTTCTCCAGCCCCAGGTCGTTTCTCCATCACTATTTACGTTCGCGAGATAGCCGAGGGCTTTACCTTCTATAAACAATTTCCTGCAATGCTTACGATTATGATCATGGCCTCCATCAGTAATTTAAGCTCAATTGCCGTCTGGACGATGATGGTGCCTTTTGTACGCGAAGTGCTCCACCGCGATGCGGCAACGATGGGCACGCTAAGTACGGTTTTAGCGCTGGGAACCTTAGTCGGGCTAAGTGTGATTTCCATGATCGGGGAGATAAAAAAAAGGCGGTTTGTCATGCTTGGCAGTCTGGGGACCATAGGTTTAGTGACTACCTTATGGGGGTTATTCCCTAATTTTTCTTTTGCTCTCGCCGCCGTATTTGCTACTGGAGCGTTAGCTCCCTTCTTCGGTTCCTTAAGCTCGTCACTCCATGGACGTCTAGTTCCGAGCAATCTGCAAGGAAGGGTTAATTCTATTCGCTTTCTGATCGGTGGCGGCTTGCAGCCTTTTGGTGCTTTTGCCGGTGGTGCGATTGCCGAGCATTATGGGGTACCTGTGCTTTTTATAATCGCCGGACTGCTTCCAATGCTCTGTGCTAGCGCAGCCTTGCTACTCCCCGGACTCAAAGCACTGGATGGGGACCTTTCCACCCTTGAGTCCACCCATAGGCGACCCGTTGTGGAAGTTCCGTCACAAGGAGTTGTAGCTGAACGATAAGTGGGGATATGTAGAAGAGTTCCCTGATTCTAATAGAAAACTACCGCTGTTTATTTTAATTTTTTCACAATAGACTACCCTCTGTCGTTAAAGGCGGCGGATGGCAGTCTGTTTTTTTATAGTCTTGTTAACGTTCCATTCACACTACTCTGATAATCTCTATAAGCGTTAGGTGGATGATCATCCAAGCCCAATAATTGATGATGCGGAGGATAATAATGTTAACATCTATAAAAAAAAGACTGATCGCTGTTCTAACCCTATTGGCTGTGATTAGTGCCGGATTAGGAGCAAGTCTGGTGTTGCCCGGAAAACAGGCATCGGCCGAGACCAAGACGGATCAAACCGTGCTACCTATAGCTCAGACTGAAGCACCCGCCAATCTTGATGATACCGCTAGTCTGACTACCTTCGTTGATGGCATTATGGAAAAAGATATGAATCGGCTGCAAATTCCGGGAGCGGTCATCTCGATCGTAAAGGATAACAAAATTATTTTGGCCAAAGGTTATGGCAGTTCCAATCTGGAAGAAGAGGCACCGGTTGATCCGACAACCAGCATGTTTCGAATCGCTTCGACGACAAAGCTATTCACCTGGACAGCGGTAATGCAATTGGTCGAGCAAGGTAAAATTAATCTGGACACGGATATTAATACCTACCTGAAATCAGTAAAGATCCCTGCTACTTATCCTGAGCCGATTACTATGCGCCATTTGATGACACATACAGCAGGGTTCGAAGAAGGTGGAGTTGGTTATCAAATCACTACAGACCCTGCCAAATTGCCGGGGTCAATCTCGGAAACACTCAATAAGCATATGTTATCACGAGTAAGACCACCCGGACAGATAAGTTCTTATTCGAACTACGGTGCTACACTCGCAGGTCTAATTGTAGAGGAAGTTAGCGGTGTTCCTTACAATGATTATATAAAGAAATATATTTTTGATCCGCTCGACATGAAATATTCGACTGTAGTAGAACCTTTGCCGGAGTCATTCATGCCCAACAAAGTTGTCGGGTACAACAGCGAGAACGGTAGTTTTATTCCAGGCACACCTACCTTCGAGGGAGGGTTTCGTCCTGCCGGCTCGGGTACAGTATCAGCAGTAGATATGGCACATTTCATGATCGCCCATCTGCAGAACGGCAACTATGGTGACCAGCAGATTCTGAGACCCGAGACGGCAGAACTAATGCATTCAACGGCGTTTCAATTTGATAAACGTCTGCCGGGAGTGGATCTTGGGTTCGCAGAGAAACAAATCAATGGGCTCACGCTGATCACTCATGGTGGTTCTGACCCCATGTTTAATACGGGATTGTATCTTGTGCCTGCCAAGCATGTAGGCATCTTTGTATCCTACAGCGGCGGTGAGGGCGGTGATTCCGCATCAGACCTCATCCAAGCCTTTTTCAACCGCTACTACCCTGCTCCTGATGGGAGTCAGCCTGAATTCATCGCTTCTGATGAATCTATTCAGAAATTCGCAGGATCCTATCAATTTACCCGCAGAAACATCAGTGATATTGATAAGTTTTTCAATTTTTTCGCTCAGCTGAATGTCTCGGTTGAGGATAATAAGCTATCCTTGGGAAGTGGTAGTGAACAACAATTGTACAGAGAAGTCGGTCCGAATATGTTCCAACTCGAGGGAGGTGCCGAACAAATTGCCTTCCGCACGAATGAGTCCGGTAAGGTTACACATATGATCTTAGGGATGGTACCAGATATGCCGCTGGAGCGTACGCCTCTCTTGGATCAGAATAAATTTTGGCTTATCGTACTAGGGTTCTCTGGGTTTATTTTTATCACTGCATTGCTCGGACTAATCTTTTCCAGACGCAAGATCAAGGCGATGACGCCACCGGAAAAATGGGCCATCCGACTGTCTACGGGAACTGCTGGTTGGGCGCTGCTATCTTTCGTCACGATATTCATGGTGGTTATGTCCATGGACACGATGCAGAAGTACAGCGGTATCAGTCTTTCGCTTTCTCTCAGTTTAGTTATGCCAATCATTTTGGTGGGTCTGACTTTAGCTCTGTTAATCTCGGCTATACTGGTTTGGAAGAATAAGTACTGGACAGCTTTCAAGCGGGTGCATTATACGTTAGTGACTCTTTCTGCTGTGGCAATGACTCTGTTCTTCTACTATTGGAATCTGTTGGGTTGGCAGTTCGGATAACACCATTACTTGCTAAGAACAATTCAGATATAATGAAAGCTTAATAGAGGAGGAAAATCGTGGCTACTATACTTATCGCTGATGATGATGATAACATCCGAAAGCTAATGTCTTTATTTTTGCGAAAAGAAGGTTTTGAACTCAAAGAAGCCAGGGATGGTACCAAAGCTCTGTCCATTATACAGAATTCGCGTGTCGATCTCGTCATTCTAGATATTATGATGCCAGGACTTAATGGTTGGGATCTGTGCAGAGAAATCAGGCGCTGGGATGCCAACATCCCCCTCCTCATGGTGACAGCTAAAGCGGAATCCGTACACAAAGTGAAAGGTTTTCAGCTTGGTACGGATGACTATCTAACAAAACCATTTGATCCGCTTGAACTGGTAATGCGAGTAAAAGCTTTGCTTAAACGCTCGCTGGTCGTTACTTCCCAGTCTGTGCAGTTGGGCAATGTGGTTCTCAACCGCCGAACTTTTCAGGTCACGCGTGGTGAAGAACCAGTCACAATTCCTTTGAAGGAATTTGAGCTGCTGTTTCTGCTGGCCAGCCATCCTGGGCAAATCTTCACAAGAGAACAGTTGATCCTTCAGGTCTGGGGATTAAATTATGAAGGAGACGGCCGGACTGTAGATGTGCACATAAGTCGGTTGAGGGAGAAATTCAGCGGCAAGGGCGAGCAATTTCAAATCGAAACGGCCCGCGGTCTGGGATACCGGCTGATCCTTACGCCATGATCAAGACGTTGTATGTACGAGTCATTCTCACGTTTCTAGGCATCATTATCTTTAGTCTAATCTGTTCCTTTTTCATTGGTTTGTATGTCTTTCAGAAACAAATAACTTATGAGGGACAGAATGAAATGATCGTAGTAGGAAAAGAGATCATTCACCGCTATGATGACGCCAAACCTAAAGATACGGACGAGTTCCTGAATAGTATGGTTAAGGTATCTGCATACCCTATCCACCTGTACAATCATGCCGGGGAACATACCTTTTATGGGCTCAAGGGTAGTCCAGCTGTCATGGTCCCCCCCGATGCTGTCAAACAAGTCCTACAAGGAAAGCTCTACCGATCCTCCGCGGACGATAAGGATATTTTTATCGGGATGCCCTTTATGTTGGACGGGGAGTGGCGTGCGATGTTCTTGCAGTATTCTGCTGAGAACGAAAATATCGTCAATCGAATGATGCTATTTGTGCTTTTGCTCGTGCTTTTACTGGGTAGTGTATGTATTCTTATTGCCGCCAGATATTTGGTGGAGCCGATCAAAGCACTGACGAATGCGACCAAAAGGCTGGGCAAGGGTGATTTCGAGGTGGAGCTTAAAGTGAACCGAATAGATGAAATCGGGGAATTGACACAGAGCTATGTGGAGATGGCAAGGGAGCTGAAGCAGTTGGAACAGATGAGGCAGGATTTCGTATCCAACGTTTCTCATGAAATCCAGACACCGCTTACGTCCATTTCCGGCTTTGCCAAGGCGCTACTGAACCATGATTTAATCGTGGAGGAGGAACGCAGCGAGTATCTTGATATCATCATTGCGGAGAGTGAGCGCCTATCAAGGCTAAGTGATAATTTACTGAAGCTCGCTTCCCTGGATTCTGAACATCATCCCTTCAACGCAAGTCCCTTCAATCTTGACGAGCAGATTAGAACCATCGTTGTGACCTGTGAGCCCCAATGGTCAGCCAAAGGCATTGTTATCGACCTTGAACTGCCGGAAGCGATCAAGATTAAGGGTGATGAAGATCAACTGAAGCAAGTATGGATGAATTTGCTCAGCAACAGCATCAAATTCACACCGGAAGGCGGGAATATTCGCATCAGTATAGATAGTCGTGCAGCAGAAGTATCCGTCACCATCAGCGATAATGGAATCGGGATGTCCCCGGAAGAGTTCAAGGCTGTATTCCAAAGATTTTATAAAATAGACAAATCGCGGAACGGAAACAACAATGGCAATGGCCTCGGACTTGCGATCGTTAAAAAAATCGTCTCTCTGCATCAGGGAAGGATAGAGATAGATGGTGCGGTTGGAGAAGGAACGACGATTATCGTTAGTTTACCTGTCTCTCCGTCTGCTCCCAGCCGAAAGAGCCAAGAATAGCAACCCAAACGAGGCTCAATAAGCTAACATCTTTTAAATATCATAGAATCAAAAAACAGGCGATACCGGTAGACCGGAGCATCGCCTGTTTTTTTAAGGTTAGATCTAGGAGCATCGCTACTAGATCTGCAGCTGATTGTAATATCTAATAGTGGCCAAAGCTCCAGCCACTAGGTACTGCCGCCCCCCTTCGGCTAAAAACCGAAGGGGGGGTTCTTTGAGCCTTCCTTCGGTTTTGGGTTTGTGTTTTGGGGTTCGCGCTGATGGCAGCGGAGAGAACGGACTGATTGTGGAAAAGCGGAGCGTCCGCCAGCGCAATGCGCAGCACTTAAAACGCCAAATGCCCAATTCCAAAACCTAAGGCTCAATCAACCCATACTTCGTTTTTATCCGATCCAACTTTTCAATCATAGGGTTAGCAATGAAAAAGAGGAACACCACCGTCGAGATGGCATGCACCATATCAAACCAAAAGGCGGAAATATAAGTTGTCATCAAAGCCGACCATGAGAACTCAGACGTGAACATCATCAGCGAACCTATATTGATAATGCCGCCATATACCAAGAACGTCGCTAGCCCTCCGAATATACAGAGAGACAGTTTGGTCTTTTTAAGCAGACCTTTCTTGAAGAAAATGCCCGCCAGGAAGCCAATGATGCCAAAACAAAACATTTGCCAAGGCGTCCATGGTCCCTGCCCAAAAAAGAAATTGGAGACAAAGCCCGCAACAGCACCGACCAGAAATCCTGCCTCAGCTCCCAAACTCACCCCTGCGATGATGACAATGGCAACAACCGGCTTAAACTGCGGCAACATGAAAAAGGCTGCGCGACCAGCAACAGCAATGGCTGCTAACACCGCTATGACGATGAGTTCCCTCGCCTGAGGCTTCCGATTCTCGAACACTAGCGCAAACGGAATCATCGTATAGAGGACGATCAATAGGCTGATAAAGTAATATTTGCGATCGTCTAGGACAAAAATACCTAACAAAATTGTAGCTGGAATAACTATAAAGATTAGCAGTGCTGCTAATAAAGTTCGACGACTCAAACGACGACCCGTTACCTGCTTCGTTGACATAAATCAATCACACCCTCTATCGTAACTCCCTCGCTCCATACATGACGCGCCATCCGATTGGCGGCAGTCGTATAGAAGCTGTTTCCCGCAAAAAACTTCTGGGCTTCATTCGTAGTGATGATGCTTCCATCAAAAAACATCGCGCAGACCTCGGCGTACTTGGCACAAAATTCAACGTCATGCGAAACCATTACGATGGTAACACCTTCGGCATTAAGCTTCTGTAGAAATAAAGCTAATTTCTCTTTAAAAGGTCCATCCAGTCCCTTAGTCGGTTCATCCAGCAGCAGAATCTTCGGTTCTAACAAAAGCACTTTAGCCAGCGCCGCACGTTGCTGTTCTCCCCCGCTAAGATCATACGGATGCATCGAAAGAAGATGTTCCAGTTCTGCGAACTTAACCACGGCCTCAACTTTAGCCACCTTTTCTTCCTTCGTTAAAGGAAGCTGAGATAACATTTCGTATAAATCTAGTTCGACTGTTTTTTTCACAAATAACGTTTGCGGATTTTGCGGAAGGATGCCCAGATGGTTAGTAAACAATTCTTTGGCATTTATTTTCGCCGGGTTTTTCCCGCCGATTAGAACCTTCCCTCGATAGGGCTGAAGGATGCCGCTCATAAGTGACAGCGTCGATGTCTTCCCCGTTCCATTCCCACCAACAATGCAATAGAACTGCCCTTGCTTTACTTCAAACGACAAATCTTTGATGATATCCGGTCCATTTTTATCATATTTAAACCATACATCCTTGAACTTTATGACTACAGGGCCGTCCACTTTCGAGCTTGACTGAGCTACTACCATCGTTGCAGGTGTCTTATCCTCTAGAAAAGCATCCAGCCATTGGCGTCCTTCCTTCACTGTAACAGGCCATGCTAAGTCATTCTCTACGCCTGCGTAAATTTGCATGGGTGAGGGCATGGACAGAAACATTGGATGGTTCAGCTTGCTTAAAGCTTCGCCTACCTTTTGCGGGGTATCATCTGCAATCACAACGCCCTCATTCAGCACAATCAGCCGATCTGTGAGCGGAAGAACATCCTCTAGACGATGCTCGGTCATGATAACGGTGGTTCCAAGCTCGCGATTAATCTTTTTGACCGTCTCCAAAAAATCGGAAGCTGCAATAGGATCTAGCTGAGAGGTAGGCTCATCAAGGATTAGAACCGAAGGATGCATAGCCATAATCGCTGCTAAATTGAGTAGCTGCTTCTGGCCACCCGATAGCTCAGTCACACTTTTATGGAACCAGGTCTGAATTCCGAAAAAGCTCGCCATCTCAGCCACGCGCAAACGAATCGTAGAATTGTCATAACCTAAGCTTTCAAGACCAAAGGCCAACTCATGCCACACCTTGTCTGTCACAATTTGATTGTCCGGACTCTGGAGTACGTAACCGATTTCCGCTGCCTGTGTCCGTTGATCGATCTCCTCTACAGGTTGCCCCTTATAATAAATCACCCCTTGACGTTTGCCATGTGGGGTTAGGATTGTTTTCAGTTGTCTTAGTAAGGTACTTTTGCCGCAGCCTGACTTTCCACAAACAGTAATAAAGTCTCCGCTTGCAATCGTAAGATTAACATTCGAAAGAGCCATCTGCTCTTGTTCAGGAAAAGCAAAGCTTAGTTCTTCGATTCGATAGATTTCCATTTCATTGCCTCCACCATATTGATGAGCACAGGGATCATACATAGCGCAAAATAAGCGATATATACAAGGATACTAAAAGGTGTAATTGCGCTCGCTTTAATCGACGGATAATATCTCATCGTGTTCTCACCCATCGCTGCACCGACAGCTACTATCGCAATTAAGCCTGTCATGATCAAGAGGGCTACTTTGTCCCGGACATCTAAACGGAAGATCGAAAAGCTTGTACGTCCAGGCAATCCATATCCTCTTGACTTCATGGAATCCGCCGTCTCAATCGCATTTTCCAGGGCCCAGGTAGTCATTATCGATAGGATCGTTATCCCATTTTGCGCTCGCGCGAGGAGATTTCCCTGCGTGACATCCCGGCCTATACATTTTTGAGCATTCGAAATCACCTTGATTTGCGCTAAATATCTAGGAACAAAACGAAGCACCATCGAAAAAATCAACGACAGTGCCGGCAGTATTTTTCCGAATATATAAATAAACTTATCAGAGGTCATCACGGCGTTATAACAGGAGAACCATATGATTACCGTCACAAACATGCACGCCGCTGCTACGCCATAAAGAATCGATTCCTTCGTAACGGGGTTTCCATTGTTTAAATAGAACAAGATCGTTACCCCTTGATGATTAAAAACAGGGTTCATAATCGCCATAAATAGTAGAAAAGGAACCATGTACAGCAGATTAAATCGAACGGCTTTCTTTCCTTTTAACATAAAGGAGTAAACCACTGCACTGATCAGGGCAATCACCTGAAATATGGGATGCATGAACACCATGCTAAATAACAACACAACTACAAAATAAAGAAAATTCACAAACGGATGAAAGGTAGAAAAGCTATCCTTCATTATTTCTGTGCTCCTCCTGTGGCTACATAACCACCTACATCTCGACCTAGATCACAAGTGTATACCCATTCAACGACATCGCCATCCTTAAGCACATAACGACTACTGCCGTAGTTAGGGAACCAGCCATTTACTTTGTACATCCATCCACTAAGCTCTCCAGCATCAAATTCATAAAGATTATTTATGCCTTCAATATAATTACTGTTATAGATCGGAGTCATACTGAATTCCATATGGATTTTATTCTTCTTCATCTCTCTTAGCAAAACATCAAACACAGACTCCCCTTCATAAAAGGTTACCTTCTGCGCTTTATAAATGATACCATCTGCCGGTAATACTTCAAGCTTATCCTCGTTGAAAATGTTCATATTATCTAAAATGGTAGCCGCCGAGACGGACAAGGTAGCCGTTAATTGCTTCTTCTTATCTACTGTTGCATTTTGCCATTCCACTGGCTTAGGTTTCCCGCTCGGTACTGGATCCGTAAGAAATTTATCCTTTTTCGGTTCCTGCTTGGCTTCTGTTGCCGCTACTTTTGAATCCGGTTTGGTTACTGGTTTTGCCGTCGCTTTCGTTTCCGGAACGGACGTTTTAGCCGCTTTCGGTGTTGCGGTCGGCTGTGCCTGTGTATCCGGTTTAGGTGTTGCGGTCGGCTTTTCAACCTCTGTACCCGCAGTTTCGGTTGGCGTTACCTCTTCAGTTGGCTTTACCGTTTCAATGGGCTTAGCTGTTTCACCTGGCGTAGCTGTAGGAGCTATCTCCGTTGTCTCGGCATCACTTGAGGCTGTAGGCTCTACTTCAACATTCTGATTGGAAGCCGTATTGGCTGATTCTACAACTTGAGACCCAACATTGTTACTCGCAACCTTGTTCGGGCTCTTCTGATAATTCCCGCCCCAAAAGAACGCAATCACCAACACACCAATAATTAGTATCGCTGTTAGCCATTTTTTCTTGTTCATTTCTTAAGTTCCCCACCTTAAATAATAAGCAAGGGTATACACGCTACCCTTGCTTATCTCTTTAAATAAAGTTCTATTTAACGTCTGTCATGTCATAAAGACTCGTCTGACCCTTAACGAACCGATCATAAGCAACCAGTGCATACATCGCTTGATCCGTAGCCATAAGATCTACTTCTCCTGGTTTCGCGCCTCCGTTGCCTACTCCACCCTGCTTCACGTGATAAAAACCACCTTCAGCAGCAGCAAAGCCAAGCAACGCATCTACCGCTGAACGGCCATTTTTAATAAATCTGGAATCCTTATGCGGATCTATACCAAGTCCAGTTAAAGCTACAATAACCTGAGCAATGCTCTCGGAGTTCGTAGATTCCCAGCTTGCAAAGCCGCCGTCTGCTGTTTGTGTTTTGGATAACCAAGTTATTCCACGATCTACAGCAGCCGTTACTTTGGCATTCGTTTTGTAATAAGGAGTTAAGCCTTGAATAACCATCCCAGTGATATCCGGATCAGCCTCAGTAGCATTACTGCCTAATGCCCATCCCCCACCGCTGATCTCTCTGCCTAAAATGTAATCAATGAGCAGCTCTCTTGTTGTTTGCGTCTTTACATCTTTAACTACTGGAATGTCGTAATGATTACTATCCAGTGCGATCAAGGCAAACACAGGTCCATTAATACCTTGCTTGATTACAGTATCAAAATCCGCGAGCGGTTCCAGTAGGTTATAACCCGCCACTTTATCAATATTTTTGCCGATTGAAGTTAATGCCAAAATAACTCTATCATATTCCGTATATTTTACGCTATGCAGCTTCCCAGCTTTTTCTTTAAGGGTTGCTTCTACATTCGCATAGTACTTAGCGTAATAACTATCTGGAACCTTCACACCAGAACGTGCCAGCCCGAACACTGTCCAATCCCCGCCAACCGAGGCGATGACCGGGTTTGTTACTGTTTTTTGCAAAAAGGCTGCTGTGTTCTGAATATATGGACTAACCGCTTTGTCGCCACTCTTATAATCATGGGTTCTAGTAGCAACAACAACTGCCATTTCTCTCGTTACAAGCTCTTTAGGCTTAAACTGATTATTATCACCTAACATAAGTCCGGTGGCAACAATGGTTTCCACATCTGCTTTAGCCCACGCAGACACTGTATTGATATCTTTAATAGCTGTACCTGGCTTCGTAGCCGGGATTGATAATGCTCTGACAATAATGGCTGCCATTTGTTCGCGAGTAATCTTGTCATTTGGCTTAAATTCATTATTAAAGCCTGTAATTAACCCTGCTTTATGCGCAGCATTCACATAAGGATAGAACCAATCACCCAGAGCGACATCCTTATAGGTAATGCCTTTGTCACTCTTAATATCAAGTTCTAATGCAGAAACTAGGATCTTAGTAAACTCTGCTCTTGTAATATGATCTTTCGGATTCACTTGACCATTATTACCTTGGATGTACCCTTTTACTGTAGCTGTTTCAATCGCTGAGAACGCCCATGATGAGATCTTTTCAGCGTCTTTATACACTTGCTTGATATCATTAGGAGCCGCTGTTGGAGATGGACTTGCTGTCGGATTACCGTTACCTTCCGGAATAGTTACATCACCCGGAGCAGGAGTACCGCTAGGTTTTGGCGTTGGTTTTGGAGTCGGACTCACTGTTGGCATCGGTGCATTTAGATCCGCACCCAAATTCGTAGTATAACGCCACTGAATTCTATCCCCTGAACTCAGACTATATGAAGATGCACCATAATTAGGATAATTTCCATTCACATTATACATCCATCCACTACCGCTACCATGGTCAAATTCTCCATCGCCAGCTATGGATTCAACATACACACTTCCAAATGTACTGTTCCAAGAATAGCTATAGTCGATATCGCGGCTATCTAGCACTCTCTCTAGTACAGACCATACTGTGTCACCAGATTGTAGCTCTACCTGTACAGATGGAACAACATATCCCTTCTTAATCGTAAGCTTATCCACGGATAGGGTTACGTATGTCTTCGATGGAGTGGTTCCTCCACCACCAGTGCCACCGCCATTTCCTTCGCCGTTGTCACTACCACCGTCACCACCAGGTGTCTGAACTACACTGGATGTGTAAGCAATGTAATCAGTGAAGTGATTGGTTTTTACGATTAAATCATTTCCATTATCGTAGGCATACTCTGACTTGCCGCTTGCCAAACCTAAGGCGTCACTTGCAAATTTTTGAATCACATGAGGTGTACCATTTTGAATATAAGCTGCATCTTTTCCTTTAAGGTCCTTAAAGGTTAATGTTATAAATTGACTAAATTCTACTCTTGCACTGCCACCCATGGAAAAGGCTTGAATAATGCTCTCCAGCTTCTTATCCTGGGAAATAATCTGATTCAGACTATCTTTTAGTGCAGCTTCTGTGCCTGTTAAAGGTGACAAAAGTTCAATTGCTGAGGCATCTCCACGGGTAACTTTTGCACCCTTAGGAATGACTACAGATACGTCACCTTTGGTAGCTTCAATCTGAGGAAGATCGCTGTTATCTGGTAAACTAACACTAACCTTCGATTGCTGATTTTTAGGAATAACTACCGTTATTTCCTTGTTGCTATCTCCTGTGCTGATTGGAACAATATAATCTTGAGAGTCAATTGGGATATCAACTTTTGGGTGATCACCAGACGGTAACGGAAGTTCTTTTGGACCCTCTGGTTGCCCAGGTCCCGGTCCTTCTGGTTGTTCCAATTTCACATCATTCATATCAAAGAGACGGTTACTATGATTGATCAGACGATCATAGGACACAAGTGCATACGTGCCTTGGTCCGTAGCCATTCCATTTACTGATCCTGTTAAGGTGTGCTTAAATCCACCATCAGGTGCAGCAAAGACAAGTAATGCATCAATAAGGGACTTGCCATTCTTGATAAACCTAACATCATTGTCCGGGTTAACACCTACGCTAGTTAAAGCAACAATAACTTGCGAGATGCTTTCACTGCTTGTGCTTCCCCAGCTTGTATAACTACCATCATTATTTTGATTACTCGATAACCATGCAATGGCCCGATCTACGGCAGCTTTTACATTAGAATCCTTTGCGTAATAAGGTGCAAGTGCTTGTATTGCCATAGCCGTCATATCGACATCGGCTTTCGCCGTACCTAATGCCCAACCACCGGCTTCTACTGTACCTTTTTTAATCTCATTATCTAAAATATACTGAATCAGGTTTTCTCTTGTGGTTTGAACTTTACCTGCTGGCGCTACTGGAATATCATAGTTATGACTATCTAGCGCAATTAGAGCAAATATAGGACCATTATTTCCTTGCTTCTGAATGTATTGATAATCAGCAAGCGTTTTTCTCAGATCATACCCCGCGACATTCGTGATATCTTTTCCAATAGAGGTAAGTCCTAAAATCAATCTGGAATACTCTGTACTTACAGTAGTATCGATTTTCCCATCCTTTATTAAGGCTGCTACTTTCGTAGCTATATTGTTGTAATAGAGATCATAATAATCATTAGGCACATCGTAGTTTGCACGTGCTAAAGAAAGAATGGACCACTCTCCGAAATAAGTCGGATTCGTTACGGTTTTAACAAGATAGGCAAGGCTCTTATCCAAATGCTGCTTGGCTACATCTGGAGTCGGTACTTCCGGCTGCTCTAATTGAACATCATTCATGTCATAGAGACGGTTGCTATTATTGATCAGACGATCATAGGATACGAGTGCATATGTGCCTTGATCCGTAGCCATAGCGTCTACTTTTCCGGTGAGAATATGCTTGAATCCACCATCCGGCCCAGAGAAGCTAAGTAAAGCATCTATAAGTGAATTTCCTTCTTTAATAAACTTAGGGTCACTGTGCGGATCTACGCCTACGCCAGTTAAGGCAACAACAATCTGTGCGATGCTCTCACTGCTTGTGCTTCCCCAGCTTGTAAATCCACCTTGAGCATTTTGTACACTCGATAACCATGCAATCGCCCGATCCACGGCAGCTTTTACATTAGGATTCGTTGCGTAATAAGGCGCAAGTGCTTGCATCGCCATCCCGGTCATATCGACGTCTGCTTTGGTTACACCTAAAGCCCAGCCCCCGGCATCTGCTGCACCTTTTTTAACTTCTCTATCTAAGATGTACTGAACCAGGTTTTCTCTTGTGCTTTGATATATAACTCCCTTCTCATCAGGATCAGGGAATAATACTGGAATTTCGTAGTCATGACTATCTAGTGCAATCAGAGCAAATATGGGACCGTTGTTCCCTTGCTTCTGAATATATTGATAATCAGCGAGTGCATTTCTTAGATCATGACCTGCAACATTCGTGATATCTTTTCCGATAGAGGTCAGTCCTAGAATTGCTCTGGAATTCTCTGTGCTTTTATTGGCGTCGAGTTTTCCATCCTCTTTGATAATCGATGTTATTTTCGTAGCTACATTGTTGTAATAGAGATCATAATAACCACTTGGTACTTTATAGTTCGCACGTGCTAGAGAAAGAATCGACCATTCTCCGCTACCTGTTCCAAATGACGGATTCTTTACAGTGTTAACGATGTAAGCCAAGCTTTTATCTAACTGTTCTTTGGCAGTAATTTTATAAGTAACCTGATAGGTTACATTATCTGCTTTGTTCCCAGCGCCATCTACAGCCGTTACTGCGATTACGTTACTACCTGGGTTAAGAGAGGCTCTGTACTCACCATTAGTAGCTGACAGAACGACTTGGTTCAGCTTTACTACTGGGATAATGTCTTTATAGACATTGTCTGTAACCACAACTTTGAAGCTTAAATCTTTACTGGATACTTCTTGTTTATCTTGTATACCTTCTATTAATATCGTAGGCTTCTCTGTATCTGGCTCTTGTACTAACGCATTAATCTGCTCTACTAGAGCTTGATTAACCTCTGTTGTTACAACTGCACTATCGGCAATTACTTCATTCGCATGAGCCGGGATTACGCTTGTAGAGAACGTCGTGATAAATACAGCTACAATGAGTAACCAAGCTAAAAACTTATTTTTCTTCATGTTTCCATAACCCTTCCCTTCTCTTCCTATAATAAAAAAACAGAATAAACTTTCCAAGCATAACGCCCTCGGCGTCCTTATAAGGACGTTATGCGTTTAGCGAGAAATATAAGACATAGAGTATAGGTGCTAAACTTATACTTTCTTATATTTTTAGCACTACAAAAAAACCACTCAACATAACGTCAAGAGGTTTAAGATAGTGAACCGCAATAATAGCAGGCATATACTATATCAAACACCCCTCTATCGCTCGTAGAGTTTAATGGTGTATCAGAAACAGGCAGATATTCTGGCTCAAGTATCATCACCCTTGCTACCTTCCCAGTTTCCCAGTGGTACCTTGCAAGGACTCCTCTTTCACAGCGGCGGGACCGCGCGGGACTCACACCCGCTTTCCATTTAACCAATCTATGATTGCATTTCCGAAACATTCATAATTGGCACCTATTGCTAATATTAATTTTTCATGCTCCATCATATCTAATATAGATGCTTTTGTCATGCAATATTTGTTTTTTGTATAACGAGTAGTTAGCGATAATCCTATTGAATATCAAATCATTTTAACCACAATATACTCTTTTTCTCTCAGCTCAAAGCCCTCCTCCAGTGACAAAGAGGCCAAATCAAAGAATCGATCATACTTTTTATTTCGTAGGAGCCCTTCTTCCTCAGCCCAACAAGTATAAAGCTCAAACTCGGCACCAGATACCCCATAATCTGTCATAAGCCTAAATAACTCCCGACAACACTTGAGTGAGGCATCATACGATCCTGGTAGCGTATCTTTTAGCTTAGGGGATACAGAGAAGCCGCCCCAATTCGGTGAAATCCGGTATACATATGGACTCCGAAAATGCTTGCGAATCTCATCGTTCCAATACCCAAGTTCCTCTATAAAAATACCCGCTGCATCTTCTTCCGAGTCGTATACAAGACAGTCCTCATCTCTTAAATGAGACAGATCTGCGATGTCATCCAAAGGAATTATGCCTTGCAGGCGTAAAGCCTCTCTTTGATTCTTATACTCTGGGGAATTTTTCACTTCATTATATGTCTTTGCTGACAGTACACTGCCTCTTTCTCCTAACGGAAGCTCTGTAGCCGAGCCTATGTAATGAAATCTGCTCACTGGATTGCCCTCCATAACTTTGGAATCACTGCAAATCACTAATTCATATATGAATTTACCACAAATTAGTAAGGTACTCGTTGAAATTATTCTATGTTAGGGTATTTGGTAAGCGTTTACAACAAATTAATGGAGGTGTATATGATCATCTAAGCACCAAAGTACTAAGGAAGGTCCGGTTTAAGCATCCTCAAAAATGATCTTACAAAGGAGAATTCAATGACTACTCGAATCCAGAAACACTTCTTATCATTGACCCTTGTCACCGCTCTTCTGCTTTCTTTGTTCTCATCCATTGCCGCCGCTGCCACTAAGGACGAGCAACAAGCTAAGCCAGCACCAAAGAGTAAGATCCAATCCTATGTAGACGATATGCAGCCCGGATGGAACCTTGGCAATACGCTAGATGCTACAGGTGAGGATGAAACCTCCTGGGGCAATCCGCGTGTGACCCAAGAACTGATTAAGAAAATCGCCGCACAAGGCTACAAAAGTATCCGGATTCCCATCACTTGGGATTCACACATAGGTGAAGCACCGAACTATACCATTGATCAAGCTTACCTCAACCGTGTCGAAGAAGTTGTCGGCTGGGCGCTGGACGCCAAGCTTTATGTAATGATTAACGTCCATCACGACTCCTGGTTATGGGTAAGTCATATGGAAGAGAAGCATGATGAAACGCTCGCGCGTTATAACGCAGCATGGACTCAAATTGCGGACCGCTTCAAGGATAAATCCGATAAGCTGATGTTCGAAAGCATTAATGAACCTCGTTTCACGGATGGCGGAAGTACGGATGAAGTGAAGATGGAACAGATGCTTACAGAGCTCAACAATTCTTTCCATCAGATCGTTCGAAACTCAGGTGGAAAGAATGATGTCCGTCCGCTAGTGCTGCCTTCATTAGAGACTTCTCCTACCCAACCTAGAATGGATCAGCTTTACAAGACGATTACAGCTCTTAACGATCCGAACATAATCGCGACCGTTCACTACTACGGCTTCTGGCCGTTCAGTGTGAATATCGCTGGTTACACCACGTTTGAAAAAGATACAAAAAACGATATCATCCAAACTTTTGATAACGTTTACAACACATTCGTAGCCAAAGGAATCCCTGTTATCGTTGGTGAGTTTGGACTGCTAGGCTTCGATAAGGATACAGGTGTGATTGAACAAGGCGAGAAGCTGAAATTCTTCGAGTACCTTACCTATTATTTAAAAGAAAAGAAAATGACCTCCATGCTCTGGGATAATGGGCAACATTTCAACCGCAAAACGTATAAGTGGTCCGATTCCGAACTCCACAACTTATTAATGTCTGGTCTGAAAGAACGTTCCTCGAGCACCGAGAGCGATCTGGTCTATCTAAAAAAAGGTACAACGATCAAAGACACCAAGGTGAAGCTGAACCTAAACGGCAATAAGCTAACCACGATTAGTGCAAATGGGAAGTATCTAATAAAGGGAAAAGATTACACCTTGAATGGCGAGGAACTCACACTCAAAGCCAGCCAACTCAAAAAACTCACAGCTTCCCAAAAATACGGTGAAAATGCCGTGTTAACGCTGAAATTCAACAAGGGTGTTGCGTGGAGACTAAAGATCATCGTGAATGACACTGCCAAATTAAGTGATGCCAAAGGTACGACTGAATCGTTTGCGATTCCAACTACCTTTAATGGCAACCAGCTTGCCACGATGGAAGCTGTCTATACCGCTGGTGGCAATGCAGGCCCGCAAGACTGGACTCCATTCAAGGAGTTCGGCAATACCTTCTCACCCTCTTATAACACGAAAGAAATCAAGCTGTTACCAGCCTTCTTTAAAGATGTTAAAGACGGAGAAGTTATCCTGAAATTCCACTTCTGGAATGGTGATATCCTTACGTACAAGATCACGAAGAGTGGAACAAACGTTGTAGGAAAGTCTTCTTAGCTTTCGCTGCATAACATAAATAGGAGTGTCCCTTCACGAGGACACTCCTATTTTTAATTAAATCATACATAAACTTCTTCATACGTCATCAACATTAAGCGATAGACCAGATACACTCCAAGATAAGCTCCCGTTATAAGGAACATTGGATTCAAAAAAATCGCATGGATCGAGGTCATGAATACCGTGTTATCTCTTAATATTTCATATATGGCTAGGGCAGAAATATTGCCTAAAATAAGCGTAGATAACACAGAAGCAACATTAAAAACAATACGCCACTTTATCCATTTATGTTGTATCATTAGCATCGCGACGGGAACCACTATACTGCCAAATACGATTAGAAATTTCATTTAGCCAGCCACCTCAGTATCTCTTTAATCCTCCAGTTCAACACTTTCGATTTGCCCCTCTGCATTCACTGTCCACTCAATATCAACACCTGGCATCAATCCAAGCTTGTCCTCATCTTCGATCACTACATGATCGGGGATGGCTAGGGTCTGCTCTCCCCCACCTTCTACTTTAACGGTAACCTGTCTACCATTAGACGTAGTAATCTTCCCTTCATATTCAATCTGCTGCAAAACAATCTTTTGGCTCGGATCCGTAATGGTAACCCGCTTGCCGCCGTCTGTCAGCAGCTCAATCTTTTTATGATAGCCATCCTTTAAAGTGACTTCCTTCATGACTCGCTGAACGCTAACATCCGCCGGAAGTCCCTCTGTATTTGTACCGGATGAGGCACTGGGTTGTTCTGTTGCATGGTTCGTAGGCGCAGGTGCAGTGGCATCTGTTGTAGACGTTGGAGTTACTTGTGTGGTTTCATTGGCAGCATTAGAGCAGCCACTTAATAGGACAGTGCAGGCACAGATCAAACAAAGAATTGAAGTTCGAATCTGGCGTTGTGAATTCCCTTTATTCTGTGTCATCATTTACCTCCGCATTAAAATTTCTTCCAGTTCTATTTAGTGAACATAGTTTTACCTCTTCCCTTCCTTTTATACCCCAACTTCCCCATACAAGATCGATAGAATGGTAAAAATTCATGAACATATCAAAAAACCGCCCTGATTTAAGATCAGTGGCGGTTCTTGTAAATTAAATTATTTGCTGCCGGTAAACGTAATTCCCTTTATAAAGAAGCGGTTAAAGAATGCATAAATAAGTAGCGCTGGTAGGGTAAACACCATTGATGCGGCCATAATATAATTCCAGTGGCTAATATACTGGCCCTTAAAAGTATTGAGACCTAGTGTAAGTGTGAACATCGACTTGTCTGACATGAACATCAGTGGCTTCAGAAATTCATTCCATGCACCCATGAATACAAAGATCGTCTGAGCCGCCAATGCGGGGATAGCTAGTGGCAGAGCAATGCGGAAAAATGTGCCAAACTTATTTAGACCATCCATCTCGGCAGCCTCCTCCAGCTCTTTCGGAAAGCTCAGGAAGAATTGCCGCATCATAAAGATGAACGTCGCATTTACCATCATCGGCAGCGTCAGCGCAGCATAAGTGTTCAACAAATCAAGCTGTTTCATGATCAGATATGCAGGCACGATAGTCAATTGGCCGGGAATCATCTGTACGGCCAGGATTAGAAAAAACACAACCTTGCTGCCTGTAAAATCAATACGTGCAAGCGCATAACCCGCCATAGAGTTGAACAAGGTATTGCATAGCGTTGAAACTACAGCGATGAGTGCACTGTTGAACATCCATCTGAGAAACAGCGGCTCCTTCACGAAGATGTCGTAATAGTTCTGGAAAGTGAACTGTTTTGGAATAAAGTTGATACTCCCTGACACAATCTCGCTTAACGGTTTAAACGATGAGGATAGTGCCCATAGGAAAGGTATGACCGTCACGCACCCATATGCGAATAACAGGAAATACAGAACCACCTTAACCCCTTTGGAATAGTTAATTACCACCTGATCGTCCTCCTAGTTCAGCTTCTCTTCGGAGAATAGCTTCCGCTGGATCAGCGTTACGATCATAATGACCGCAGCCAGCATGACAGCGAGCGCAGAAGCGTAACCGAAGTCGAGATTTTTAAACGCATACTGATAGATAAGCAGAGCCACCGTTAAGGTGGAGTTATTCGGACCGCCGGAGCCAGCCGAAAAAATATACGATTGATCGAATAGCTGAAAGGTACCGATGATTCCCATGACTACCGTGAAGAAGGTCGCCGGCTTAATCATCGGAAGCGTAATAGAAATAAAACGTCTAAATCCACCTGCCCCATCCAGCATGGCCGACTCGTACAATGCATCAGGGATATCCTGCAGTGCAGCTAAGAAGACTACCATAAAAAAAGGAGCAGTAGACCATATATTCATAAGCATGATCGCCTTAAGAGCGACCGCCGGATCTCCAAGCCAGTTGTAACCATGCAAACCTACGAACTCAAGCACACGGTTCAGCAGACCGTTTGAATTGTAAATCCACATAAAAATAAGTGACAATACCGCCGAGGAAGTAACCGTCGGCATAAAAAAGACGATTCGGAAGAAATTTTTAAATCTAAGCTTAGCATTCAAAATAACGGCTAATAAAATAGCAAATGCAGTCTGCAAAGGTACAACGAACAGCGCAAAGGATGCCGTGTTTTTCAGCGCAATCCAAGCTCTCTCGTCACCAGCCATACGTGTAAAGTTATTGAATCCAACCCACTTGTAACTGACATCACCAAGTAAATTTACCTTATGTCCTGATAAATAGAGCGAATAAAAAACTGGCAGGAACAAAAAAGTGCCCAGTACAAGAATAGTAGGAAGCAGGAACAGATAGGCCGTCACATTATTTCTTAGCTTCTTTCTAAATGTTGAGACTTGAGTCATGCTTCACTTTTCCTTTCGGTTCAGAATGAAAGAAGGAAGGGGTGGTCCGAAGACCCTCCCCCTTCAATCCGTTTATTTTGCTGCTTCAATTTCCTTATTCGCTACATCTTCAGCTTTCTTCATGGCATCCTCAAGCTTGGAGTTGCCCATAAATGTATCTACAAATTGGTTATTGAAGTTATTAGTGATGGTAGGCAGCGTAGATGCGGCTTGCCATGGTGTTGCATAAGAGGCACCCGCTACAATTGCTCCACGCAGTTCGTCCTTGTCGTAGCCCAGCTCCTGTGCGACAGATTTCCGTGTAGGAAGTGCGAACCCTTTGCTGGTCCAGGTCTTCATTCCATCCTTTCCTGTCAAGAAAGAGATTAACTGCCAAGCCGCTTCTTTCTTCTTCGATTGCTTGTTCATTACATAAGCTACCGTAAAGGCCATTGTGCCTTTCGTACCATTCACCGTTGGAAGCTCAGCGGTAGCATAATCCAGATCCTTGTAGTTGGATTCCAGGAATGGAATCGCCCAGTTGCCTTCAAATACGATAGAAGCCTTGCCTTGCCCGAACATTTCTCCACCCCAGCCAGCGCCTACTTCCTTAGGCTCACCGGAGGATTTATCAACGTTGTGCATATCTACAACAAGCTGCAAGCCTGGGAGTGCTTCCGCAGATGCGAAGGTTGCTTTGCCTTCTTCGTCAGAAACTTTTCCACCGAACGCTTGGATCATGAACATCTGACGTGCAAGCTCAGGCGCAACGCCGAAGCCATAACGAGTGATTTTATCTCCTTCTTTTTTAGTCAGCTTGATCGCGTCTGCTTTCAGTTCATCCCAAGTTGTTGGAGGCGTCGTAATTCCCGCTTCGGCAAAATCCTTTTTATTGTAGAACATAGCGAGCGTAGAGAAATCCTTAGGGAATCCGTAAGATACATCATCTTTCTTAAAAGCATCGACCATTGGCTGTTCAAAATCTGCAACATCAAACTCAGGTGTCACATAGCTGTCCAATGGCTCCAGCACATTAGCTTCAATGAGACCAGGTGCCTCAAATGCGTCCAGGTAGAAGACATCCGGGCCTTCTCCACCTATGAGTCTAGTCTTGATAACATCCATGTATTGATCGGCAATAACTTCGTAATTTACTTTCACATTCGGATATTTAGCTTCGAACTCCTTCAGCGTCTGATTTAACAGGTCCTGCTCTTCTGGACTCGCTCCCCAGCCTGCAAGTGTAATCGTAACCGGCTCATCCGTTGTCGGTGCTGCTGTTTCTTTATCTGTGCTATTGTTTGTTGCAGCCGTTCCTGCGTTACTGTTTGTTTTGTTGCCACCACATGCGGTCAACATTAGTCCAGAAACCAGCATCAAAGATAGAATTATTAACCCCGATTTTCTCATTTTCAATACAACCTCCTTAGTATTGTCAGGCTTTTTATATAAAAAAATTACGTATTGCCTATAGAATCACCAATTCATAGCCAGTCTGGTTAGACAAAATCTCCAGCTTCGGCTCGTTATCCACACGACTAACTCGCAGGCTGAGCGTGCCATTGCCAATCTGTAATTGCTCCACCTTTAAGTCATTCATACCGTTTAGAAGTGCAGGCTTGATCGTAATTTGCCGGGTTAGGGCATTCGGTTGAAGACCAAGCAGTGCTTGCACGAAGGTCAATGGTGTTCCAGCCGCCCATGCTTGCGGAGAACAGGCTACCGGATAAGGAACCGGAGCACCGAGCTGGTCACTGTAACCACAATACAATTCAGGCAATCTGTAATATTCAAATTGGTCAGCTGCGTTCAGTAATCCTTGCATAACGGTGATTGCTTCCTCTGTGAACCCGGACTGACTAAGGCCAAGCAAACAGAGTGAGTTATCATGTGGCCATACACTTCCGTCATGGTAGCTCATCGGATTGTAACCTGTAGCCGCAGTACTCATGGTCCGAATACCGTATCCTCCGAAGAGATCAGGGGCTACCAGTCTTGCCGCAACTGCTTTTGCCCGCTCTGGCGAGGCGATTCCTGACATTAGAATATGTCCTGCATTCGAAGTAACGGAGTCTACCCGTTTCTTATCCTTATCCAAGGCGATTGCATAAAATTGCTCATCATTCATCCAGAAGTCTTCCTCGAAACGGGTTCGCAGCCGAGCTGCATCTTTTTCCATAACCTCTGCCTGTTCTTCGTGACCTAGGCTTTTGAAGATAGGAGCAAGTCGAGTCAGCGCCTGATACACATAACCTTGAACCTCTACTAGCGCGATTGGGGCCTCCGCATAATCACCATTACTATGAATGACGGAATCCGCAGAATCCTTCCACCCTTGATTGGCAATTCCCTTGGATGACTTCTGATAATACTCCACAAAGGAATCTTTATCATAATCGCCATATTCTTTAATCCAATTCAATGCAGCGTTGAGATGCGGCATTAACGAGCTAACAAAATCAAGATCTCCTGTCCAGTGGTAATACTCAGCGGTAAGCAGCAGAAACAGCGGTGTTGCATCGATTGTGCCGTAATAAGGTGTGAACGGAACTTGGTTAGTAGCCGCTAACTCTCCATACCGGATTTCGTGCATCACTTTGCCTGGCTGCTCATCGCGCCACTCATCTTCCTTCTGGCCTTGGTAGGCAGCCATTGTAAGTAAGGTTCCCTTAGCAATTTGAGGATTCGAAGATAACATTTGCAGCGCTGCAATCAGGCTGTCGCGTCCAAAGGGAACGGAGTACCAAGGTAAGCCTGCAACCGGAAACTGCCCATAACCAAGGTCTGTGAGCAGCACCCGTAAATCTTGAACCCCTCGATGGTACAGCTTGTTAAATAACGGCATATCACTGCTGATGGAGGTCGATGAAGCATTCCAACTAGCGTAAGATGCTCTGAGCTTATTCATTGCTTCCTTAGGTTCATGCTGCAGCGGCTCGTTGCCATTTATCATCGGGGCAATAAAGAAAGCGATTTCAACACTCTCCTGATGCTTCAGCTCGACATCGAAATGTACCTCACCTGTCTCGCTTATTCGGCTTTCCTGAGTATCCCATTTCACCTTGGTTTCTCTCAGTAACTCATCTGCCCCGAGATAACTGATCACTCTTTCACCTGGAGCACTTCGTTCACCCGTCTTACTTCCTAGCTTGCCATGCTGAAACCCACGAATCACGAACATATCTGTAAAATCCGCATCTAACAGCACAGAGAAATCGAATTGGATGGCTTTTGGATAATAACTTGTTAACTTGAAGGTCTCATATAATGCACCCTCATAAATAAAGCGGGTACGTTCAATCTCTACAGACTCACGCCATAAAATCAATTTACCGTCTTCCTCCATATGAGGATTGGTAAGACGAATGGTAGAGATATAATTCTCATCGGCAGCCGAGGATAACAATATCGGTCGCTGATTATTAATTCGGATTTCCATTCGGCTTAAGAAACGGGTATCTCTAGTATAGAGACCTAGACCCGATTGATCATTGTCCGGTATGTCCCCACTTTTGTCCGTCATTAGAAACAGATCATTTTCTTTAATAACTCGATAATTCAAAACTTCCCCTCATTTCTTCGCTGTCTATCCGAAACGTTTCGGAAAAAGCACAAAAAAATATATGTTTCAGATAATCTAATGCTCCACAGACTTACCAAAACGTTTCGGATAAGGTATAATCGAATTATAAATCATGATGAAAGCATTTACAAGATGCTTTTTATATTTTATTTTTTAATATTTAAATACTACATATTGCCTTATTGTCCCTAAATATGAAGGAGGTATCGTAATGGTTACTATAAAAGATATTGCCAAAGCCGCCAGCGTATCCGTAACTACCGTCTCCCGGGCCTTAAATGGTTATGACGATGTTAACGAAGGTACTAGGCTCAAGATCCGAACTATTGCAGACCAATTAGGCTATAGCCCTAACATGGCTGCCAGATCGCTTATATCCAAAAAAACAAAAACGCTGGGTCTCCTACTCTCCAATGTTACAAGAGATAGCTCCAAAGACAATATAGCCTTTGAAGTATTATGCGGGATCAATGATCGTTCAGGAGAGCTGGATTATGACCTTGTACTCTTCAGCACAACCCCGCAAAAGCAAAGAGTGAAATCCTATAAGACATTATGCCAAGAAAGAGGTGTAGATGGTGTCATTATTATGGGGATTCGACTGGATGATCCCTATCTCAAGGAAATCGTATCCTCTGATATTCCTTGCGTGCTCATTGATATTACACTTGAAGGGCCAAATGTCGGTTATGTCACCTCTGATAATACAAAAGGGGCGCTTCAAGCAGTAACTCATCTGCTAGAGTCAGGGCATCGCCATATTGCTATGATTAACGGACATACCCAAGCAGATGTAGCACTTCTTCGATTAGAAGGTTACCGTCTCGCCCTTGAGAATTACAGTATTCCTTTTGACGAATCCCTCGTTTTTAATGGATTATTTTCCGAACAAGGAGGAAAAGAAGCCGCTCAGCAAATAATGTCCAGCCATCCTGAGGTCACTGCTATTTTTTGTGCAAGTGATTTGATGGCGCTCGGAGCTATGCAGGGTGTGAAGGAAGCCGAAAAATCGGTGCCCGAGGATATTTCAATTATAGGTTACGATAATATTGATCTGACAGCGTATTGCACACCCGCTTTGACTACAGTGAACCAACATAAATACGAGTTAGGAACCAACGCTGCTCAGATCCTCATAGATCTACTAGAGAAACAACAAGCTATTCATCATGTCATGCTTCCTAGCGAGCTAATAAAAAGAGATAGCGTTCGAACCCTTTAACTCCCTTTGGAAACCATTAAACAACTAAAAAAGGATTTCCCTTCATTAGGGACATCCTTTTGGTTGTATGAAATCATGAATCAATGCTAATTTATTACAGCGTCATAGCACGCCCATATCTAGCTAAATACTCTTCCTTCTCCTTATAATCCGGCATGAGGCTTCCAACCTTTCGCCAAAAAGAGCGGTCGTGATTCATATGAAGTAAATGACACAGCTCATGGATGATTACATAATCGATAACCTCCACTGGAGCCATCGCTAAGCGATAGTTAAAGGTTAGCTTTTTATCCGAGCTGCAGCTTCCCCACTTGGTTCTAGACTCAACAATGTCAATCGTCTTAGGCTTTACTCTAAGCTGTGTCTGATATTTAGGGATCCGTTCGCCTACAATCTTCTTACAGCTAGCGAAATAGAATTTCTTCAGCTTAAGCTTAAGCTCTTCCTCATTTAAATCCCCTGTCTCTATTAACTCATGCAGCGAATAATATTTGCCTAAATACAGGAATTTGCCCTCGTCTTCATACTCTTTGAGCTTTGGTGTTTCTCGGTTCGCTTCAATGCTCCGCAGCTTCTCCACTATCAATTTCCCATTGCGCTCAACCACGCCTTTAATCGTCTCTTCACTTGTTTTCTTGGGAGCTTTGAGCGTTATACGCCCTGAAGAATCTATATGAATGGAGATTTTCTTGCCGTTTCCATATTGAACATTAAACTCGATCACCTGATTGTCGTACTCAATCTTCATACCCACCATCGTTTCTATAAGGTTATTCGCAAAAAAAGGAGAACGCGTTTAAGCGTTCCCCCTATTTTAACATGATTCATCAATACACTGGATACTACCTTATAATACAACCCTTTCCCAATCCGCTAACTTTTCTTTTTGTGAAATCGTAAATGCCTTGGTTAACAGATTCGCTTCCAATTTCGCTTCGTTCAACAGATTTTTCCAAGTTATCACCACATTATTATCATCCAACTGTTCAATCTGTATATCTCCATCAAAGGCTGGATTACTATTTCTGAATTTCAAGATATTAAAGAGCTTCTGCACGACTGGGCGCTCAACCTCAACATCTATCTCTTCTTGAGTATAATAATGCCGATTAATATTCCGTCCTTCTTTGGTCTTCTCCAGAAGCTCTATATCATTCACTCCAGCCAGTAACCCCACATAATAGATCTGCGGTATACCCGGTGCAAAGCATTGGATGGCTCTCGCCAGCAGGTAAGCCTGATCATCATTACCAAGTGCTGAATAATAAGTACAGTTGATTTGGTAAATATCAAGGTTGTTATACACTTCGGTGCTGTATATTTTTTTGACATTAGCGCCTTGGCTATAAAGGCTTTCTCTTGTCATTTCTGCTTCTTCATCACTCAAAAGATCCTTTACATCCACCACACCAATACCATCATGCGTGTCTAGTGTTGTAAACTGTTTTCTCGGGCAAATCTCCAGCCAATGCACCAACCGGTTTACTTTCCCACTAAATAAAGCATGCAGCACCAACATTGGTAACGCAAAATCATATACATAGTAATCCTGTTCTGCAATTTTTAACTGGATGCTATAATGCTCATGAATTTCCGGCAAAACGGTCACGCCGTAAGGGGCAACGGTCTGCTCAGAGTGATTCAGCATCTCCCAAATATCCGGCTCAACAAAGAAACAATTCGTACCGATTTTTTTGTTGGCATATGCGAAAGCATCTAGTCGAATAATCGAAGCTCCTTTTTCAGCCAAAAACGTTAGATTGTCCGTTATGAATTTCCGCGTCGTTTCTGTAGTCACATCCAGATCAATCTGCTCTTCATCAAAGGTACACCATACTTTTTCCAAGCTACCATCCTTAAAGGTAACCTCTACGTATGGAGCGCGTGGTTTACGCTTATAGATTAAATCCACATCTTCCTGAGTGGGCTCCCCGTTCGGCCAAAAATCCTTGTACCGGATAAACAGATCCGCATATTCTGATTCATCCTTTTTCTCAAGAAAGTCCTGAAAATAAGGAGATTGTCTTGAGATATGATTAATCATAAAATCAAACATCATATAGAAATCCTTACTCATGGCTTCGACGTCCGCCCAATTGCCAAATGCCGGATCAACCTTGGTATAATCCATTGGTGCAAATCCTCTGTCACCCGAAGAAGGATAAAACGGTAGTAAATGAACACCTCCAACGACGCCTCGCAGATGCTTATCTAATATTTCGTTTAATTCTTTTAAATTACGCCCGAGGCTATCTGCATAGGTAATCAACATAGCTTCATTCTTAATTTGCATCATAAATCCCCCTATTTAGATTTCGGCTGCATCTGCACTCTTTTCCCCTTTGCAGATCAATGCCTCATAAGGCCTCAACAGACCCTTATCATGATTATTAAGGTTAGACAGTACAATATGGCCTGCAAGAGGATCAGTTAACGGAATGGTTTGATCCGTAAAATTACAGATTACCGTCCAACACTCATTCCCGTAAGTTCGAACATATCCGCCTAGCTCATTCGAGTCCACATAAATCTCATGATAATTACCATAAATTAACGCTTTATTGTCCCGTCTCAGCTTGATTAATTCCCGATAAAAATGAAGGATAGAATTATCGTCTTGTAGCTCGTCCTCCACATTAATCGATGAGTAATTCGGATTCACATTAATCCATGGCTCCCCATTCGTAAATCCGGCCATAGGTTCTGAACTCCATTGCATCGGTGTGCGGCCCTGATCCCTGCTTCTGATCGCTAAATAGTTCAGGATATCTGCCTCAGACCTACCCCGTGCAGTTTCATTACGGTGATAATTTAAGCTCTCAATATCTCTATACTCTTCAATTGAAGCCATGAAATAATTGGTCATTCCAATCTCTTGTCCTTGATAAATAAAAGGTGTTCCTCGCATGAAGAAATAATAGGCAGCCAGCATTTTAGCTGAGTCTTTATGGTATATCCCGTCGTTACCGAATTTTGAAACCGAACGTACATGATCATGATTCTCCATAAAAAGTGCCATCCAGCCCTTATTGGCTGTCTCAAGCTGCCATTTAGATACTGCGTGCTTAAATTCAGTCAGCTTCCAAGGATGATAGATTCCTTTAGCCATTGGCTTGGCATCCAGATCTACATGATCAAATTGAAATATCATATTAAAGACGCCGTTCTGCTCATCTACATATTCATGAATTTGCTCTATCGGAACCCCAGGAGCTTCCGCAACCGTCATCACATTGCGGGGTTCAAGAACCTCCTGTTTCATCTCGTGAAGAAAATCCAAAATTCCGGATTGATTCAAACAAGCTTCAGCCAGAGGAACATAGCGGCGGTCGTCTTCAGACTTAAGGTGCGGAAATTGCTGATTCTTTTTAATAAATGTGATCGCATCAATGCGAAATCCGGCTATTCCCCTGTCAATCCACCAATCCATCATGGAAAAGATGCTTTGGCGAACTTCGGGATTCTCCCAATTGAGATCCGGTTGTTTCTTAGAGAAACAATGTAAATAGTATTCCTCTGAGGTCTCGTCATATTCCCAAGCTGAACCTCCAAAATTCGATTCCCAGTTGGTAGGCTCCTGACCATCGTTCCCCGGCATCCATATATACCAGTCACGCTTTGGATTGTCCTTAGAACTTCTTGACTCCATAAACCAAGCATGTTCATCCGAGGTATGATTCGCTACCAGATCCATGATCATACGGATTCCGTACGCTTCCGCTTGTGCAATCAATTCGAGCATATCTTCCATACTTCCAAACTCATCCTGAATTTTATAGAAATCCCGAATGTCATACCCATTGTCATCATTAGGTGAATCGTAGACCGGACACAACCAAATAACATTGATGCCCAAATCCCTTAAATACCCGAGTCGGTTGATGATTCCACGCAAATCTCCTACTCCATCTCCATTTGAATCCTGAAAACTCCGGGGATAAATTTGATAAACTACACTTTCTTTCCACCAGTTGCTGTTTCTAGTCTCCATAACTCCACACTTCCTCCAGCACCCGAGTCTGGGGCTTTCTTTATCTTATTTAATAGCGCCTTGGCTGACGCCTCTTATGATGTAACGTTGACCGAACAAATAAGCAATAAGAATTGGCAGGATCGTTAACAGAAGTGCCGGTATCAACAGCTCCCAGTTATTCATATACGTTCCGTTAAACACCTTCATCTTAATAGGCATAGTAAAATGGTTATCCTTAGTCAACACCAGTGAAGGCAGCAGATAATCATTCCAAATCCATAACACATTCAGAATCGCAATGGTCACCGATGTTGGAGCTAACATAGGCAGTACAATCTTGAAGAATGTCTGTCTACGATTACATCCATCGAGCAGTGACGCTTCTTCCAATTCATATGGAATCGACTTCACAAAACCATGGTACATAAATACCGATAACGCACTTCCGAAGCCGATGTAGAGAATAATCAATAATGGAATAGGCGCTGCGTCGATCCAATGAAGCTTTGCCCCGTAGATATAAATCAGGGGAATCATAATGGACTGAAACGGAATAATCATGGAAGCCACCATTAGAGCAAAAAAACCATTATTAAATTTAGTCGAATGTCTCACCATGTAATAGGCGGTCATTGCTGCAAAAACACCAATGAACAGGACACTGAAGAAGGTGACTACGACTGTATTTCTAAAGGAAACAAAAAAATTCATTTTATCAATGACTTCAGCAAAATGCCCAAAGTTTAAGCTGGTCGGCAGTGAAAAAGGGCTTTCGAGAATTTGACCATTACTCTTGAAGGAATTGACGATCATAAGAAAGAACGGAAAAACAAAAATGATGAAAAACATAACCAAAAATAAATACGTCAGAATCACGGAAGTTTTTCGTCTAGCACTCATCATGCAGCAACCTCCAATTTCTTACTGAAATAAACCTGCAGGCCGGTAACAACTGCAACGATAGCAAACAATACAAAGGCTTCTGCTTGACCCACACCATAATTATTTTCGACAAAGGCCTTTTTCACCACATGCATCGATACCATGGTTGTACTATCATAGGGTCCGCCTGCTGTTAGAGAATAGTTAACGTCGTAAACCATAAAGGCATTCTTCAGCGTTAAAAAGATGGTAACTACAAAGGAAGGGACCATCAGCGGCAAAGTAACTTTTCTCAACCGTTGCCATCCATTGGCGCCATCAATCGTGGCTGCTTCCACTACATCCTTTGGCACATTAACTAAACCAGCCACAAAGATGATCATCATATAGCCCGCAGATTGCCAGATCGACACGATAACAATGGCCCAGAAAGCCAAATGTTCATCCCCTAGCCACCCTAAACGCAGCCACTCTATCCCGAACTTCTCACCAATAGAAGGCATAGTTTGTACGAATATAAACTGCCAGATGTAACCCAAAATCAAGCCGCCAATCAAATTCGGTGTGAACAGAGAGGTTCGAAAGAAATTTTGCATCTTCACTCCGGAAGTCACTAAATAAGCCAATATAAAACCGAGAATATTAATGATAATAACGGTTGTCACAACAAACTTAACGGTCAATAAAAGAGAATCCCAAAACTTGGAATCCGTAAATGCTGTCTTATAGTTAGCTAAACCTGAGAACTCTATCGGATTTAATGGAGAGGTCATATTGGTAAAGGTCAGATATAATCCATATGCAAAAGGAATCAGTACTGCAATCGTAAAGAAAATGATCGTGGGACCGGTGAAAAATAACTGGTTGCCCATTCGTTTGATCAGACGTTTTTCTGATATCATACGTTTAGCACACCCCTAATTGCTTTAAGGAGGAAACAGGCGAGAGTGAACCCAACCCGCTTCCCCAATTCAGCAAATGATTAATTACTTTTGGCTTTTGTAATAGGTTTCAATAGCTTTGGCAAGATCGGCACGGGATTCTTTTTGAGCGATATATTTCTGAATATCCGGTGCAAGAATGTTACCCCAATCTTCCACCTTCACATAGTTTGAACTGAACGGCATCGTATTGCCGGCTACCACAGCATCCGCAATCGCTGATCCGAGTGGATTATTAACTTTCAAAGTGTTGTTCTTAAAAGCGGAGACCACTTGTGACTGATTCACCAGAAAATCTTGACCTTTTTCATCGTATACGAGCCAATTCAGGAACTTCTTAGCTGCTTCTTGCTCAGCCGGCGTTGCCGCTTTATTAATGACCAGGATATTAGTTGGACCTGCCGCAATCTTATTGTTAAGCGGATTGTCTGGATTGTTATCTACCGGAACAGGTATAAATCCGAAGGATTCTCCACTAACGGCTTGCAATGAATCATAGGCCCAGTTTCCGTTAAACAGAATAGCTGACTCCCCTTTACCCACACTTACATGCGCATCGTCATAGTACTTGCCCAGTGGACGTTCACCATATTTGTTATATTCCTTCGATACCAGTAGATCCATCGTATCGTAGTAACCATTCCAAATATCATTACTTGCTAAATCGAATGTTCCCGCTTTTAGTTGATCTACAATTGTGTTTGGATCTTCTGCCTGATTCACAAACTGTGTACTGTAATGGTTCGCTACAGACCAGTTTTCGGTTTGATAGGCAACCGGATATTTCACACCGGAAGCTTTAATTTGATCTAATAATTCTTTTAGTTTGTCACGGGTATTAATAGAATGCGGATCGAAAGTGCCGCCAACGGCCTTATCAAGTACACTCTTGTTATATACGAGACCGAAGCCTTCTATTGAGAATGGAAAGCCGGCAATTTTCCCCTCTGCGTCTTTAACGCCATAAACCGTTTCTTCATTCCATTTCTCACCTGAAAGATCTATACCGAAATCCTTATATTTGTTCACAATGGAATCGGGGGACATCATCGCCATAGTTACCGTTTTACCGGATGCCGTAAGTTTATCCAGCAAGTTAACGGTATCACCAACAGCTCCAGAGACAGCCTCAACCTTGATATTCGGATTCGCTGCCATGAAATCTTTAGCTGCTTGTTCCCATTGGGAAGCGATTTCACCTTTTCCGTTCGTAATAATTATGCTGACTTGTTCATCCTTCGAGTTCGCTGCCGGACTTGATCCCGCTCCGTCGGATCCACCACAAGCTGTCAATGAAACAGCAAGCAAAAGAACAAATAATAAAACAGATATCTTTTTCAAACAAAACCCCTCCATTTTGTGCTTTTTTTATATGCTAGACCCCTATAAAAGTCTGAACATCAGATTGATACCGTTTTCATTAATTCAAAAATCCCTTCATTCATTTAGCTGCTTTATATCCTAGAAAGCTTTCTTGCCTGTATTGTAACATCACTTGGTATCGGTTTCAATATAATTTAAAGCTAATTTTATAAATTATTCAGAACAACCACTGATAAACAAGGTTATTCCAGTTAATTATTGATCATATACAAGTGGTATCGATACCAAAAAAGATAAATAAAAAGCGAGTCTGCATTGCAAATTCGCTTATCAGTGTTAAGTAGATTCTCGGACTACCAGTTCAACCGGAAGCTCATAAGTAACTGACTCTACATTGGAATCATCCAGCATCTCCATAAGAACTTCCCCTGCCTTACGCCCCATCTGCTCTATAGGCTGCCGTATAGTCGTTAATGCGGGATCCAGCATTTCAGCGAGGGGCTGGTCATCGAAACCAATGATCGCCAGATCTCGCGGGATACTTAACCCTTCCTTTTTCGCAGCCATCATCAAGCCACCAGCAATTTCATCACTGCCTGTAAACACAGCGGTTGGACGATCCTTCATTTCAAGCAAGAGCTTCATTACTCTTTTCCCATCTTCAATGGTATGCTGGTTAACCAAAATCCAGTTAGGATTCACTTGAATCCCGGCCTCTTCCAATGCTTTTTGATAGCCTAGGTTACGGTCTTTATCTTTCCCGACCTCGGTAAACAGACCTCCCGTACAGTAAGCAATTTTACGGTGACCTCTTTCAATTAGGTGCTTGATTCCTAAGTATGTACCTTTAAATTGATCCAGCCGAATCATCGGAATTTTTGCATGACTCACATATTCATTACATAACACAATAGGCCCAAATTCAGTATACGGTTCAATGACTTTCCAATCATTCTCAATGGATGCCATGATGATGCCGTCCGCTTGTTTGGTCTTCAACAAATTTAAATAGGTTAACTCTCTCTCCTTATCCTCATTAGTCTGACAGATCAAGGTTTGGTAGCCGTTTCTGTAACCAACCTTCTCTATGGAATCAACTAAATAGGAGAAAAAAGGATTCACAATTCTAGGAACTACGACAGCTATCGTTGTTGTCACTTGTCCTCTTAATCTTCTTGCTGAGAGATTCGGGGTATACTCAAGCTCTTCCATTGCTTTTAATACCAATTCTCTTTTATCTGCTGAAATATGAGGATAGTTATTTATTACTCGGGATACGGTCGTCTTAGACACTCCTGCTAGACGCGCCACATCTAAAATATTTGCCATTTCTACACTCACTCCAGATAGGGACAGTTTTTGAAACCAGTTTCAATCATTTTATCTTATAATATAAAAAAATGAAAGGGTCCTCAATACACTGGATATCCTGCCACAAACATCGCTAAATACAAAAGACTCCCCACAATAGAAACTACAGTAAGGATAGCATCCTTTGATTTTTCTTCAGTGAGCGCAACAGCAGCAAAAGCTAGTGGAAATGCAACAAGCAAATACCGCGGGGCTGACAGCAGCCAGGTAGCTCCCACTACGAACGCAAAATACACGATGAAATAAGCGGTGTATGAAGGTCGTATCTTTTTTGCACCCAAGAACATGATAATAAGTGCTGAGAATATAGCGATTAAATTGGGCAGCCATAAGCCGAGAAAAGAACGACTATCTCCACTCTTAAAGGTGCCCACAGCATATTCTATCTGATATCTTACCGTATCAAAAAAGAGATAAAACCGCTGAGACCAATGCTCTCTCTGATAAATACTGAACTGAAACGCATTTCCCGTCACATGATAATTAATAAACAGATAGGCCAGCAAGCCCATTGATATGATAGCGAGAAAACTGACGGCGCTGATGATTCTATGTATAAAGGCTTTGTTACTTAATCGCTTATAGTTGCCCATTAGATCCCGTCCAAATTCAATCGCAACCGGTACAATCAGAAGCACTCCGGGAGAACGTGTGTATGCTGCAAGTGCACCGCATAAGCACCCGATCAGCCATTCCTTTTTTCTCACAAAATATAAACACATCAACGATAGGGCTAGAAATAAAGATTCGGTCATCGGAATGAAGAAAAAGAACGCGGCAGGGAATATAAAAATATACTTCACAACTCGCATGGCATTCTTTCGATGCATGTCTAATGCTGCCAGTTCATAAGCAACCAATGCAGCGACAATCGATGAGATATTGGAAACGATGAATCCAGCGACAAGATAATTGCCTACGAATACCTGAACTACTTTAATTAAATTTGGGAGAAAAGGAAAAAACACAATATGGAACTTTGGATCTCCCTCTGTCACGTACCAGTTCTCGGCAATCCCCAGATAACTTGAAGCATCGATCCCAGAAATATGCCAAGTCTCGGCGATTTTGCTAAACAGGCCGCCTGAATAACCATTCTGTATAATCAAAAATGCATAACCGATGAGCATAAGCAGGATACGACTCGCCAATATCCATCCAATAATATAAAGCCACGCCTGTCTTCTATCCTGCTCCTTACTCTTCCAAGTCACTTCAGGTGCTGGATTCGTCAAAAGAAAATCCGTCAATACAGGTATAGTGCGGAGCCCCAATAGCGCAAAAAGCCCGAAACAGACCACAGAAGCGAGGGTGCCCAGCATGGTCCAGCTCTGAGTCGAAATGGCCCAGTAAATAGCCGTCACCATCATAACAAGTATGAAGATGAAGGAAATGATTTTGTCGTGCTTTTTCATTTGATCCTCCAGTTATTTAGTCCGAACAATTGTTTAGGAAAAAAAGGATATAATTACCTATAGAAATATAATAGTCCTTGTGTATTTTTTTGTAAATCACATCTTATCTCTTCGTTCCTTACTCCCTCTCATAGCTGAAATAAAAGTTCAAAGGCAATTCATCATCACCTTGAAAACTGTTCGACATCCTATAGGTTATATACAATTTATCCTCGTCCTTGCCGTATGACCATGATTCTTCGATAGAGCCTGTTAATGGCTTTAGCGGAAGAGCCATCCTGTCAATCGTTTGGACTGATTTCTCGACTTTTTCAGCCTCTTCATCTTCCACAGGTTTGTAATGCTCCAGAAAAGCGCGCACCAGTTCTCTCGCATTTTGATAGCCGCTTTCCGATCTGGGAAAAACGGTTCCTACCCGATAACCAATGATTTTATTGGTCTTAACATCTACCACAATCTGCTGTATAAATTCCTTTTGATTCACGGATAAGATATCATCCTGCATAATTGTACCCAAGGTTGTATCGTATTCACCCACAGTATCCGCAATTTGCAAAGCAGCAAGCCCTTCTTCACGCGGCTGCATGAACACAGCCCGATGCTCTTCCACATGTGTGAAAAGCTCTGCATACTTGGGTCTTTCCTTACTGCATGCAGTGAATACCAGCAAAAGAATGACTATTCCACAAAGGAGATTGAAATATGATTTTTTCAAACGAATACACCTCCTGGCCTAACGAAACCGGTTTGGTTAATCGACCTCCTAAACCTTACCATATATTCGAAAAAGACACAGCTATTCATGCCTTATATTAGAAAAATAAAGCATGCCCACAGCAGTGGGTCCCAAAGAAAAAGCCCGAGCGTTTATGCCCGGACTTAATATCATTCAAATGGATAGATCCAGAAATGCTCTGTTCCAAAACGATCTTGGATTTCTTTATCCTCTAGCGTTTTGCTGCCTAACAGTTCAGCGGCTTGGAATTGGGATTTATGCGCCTGAATGGACGCCATCTTTTGCTTCAGGAAATCTTTCACATCAATGGTGACCTGAGGCTTTCCAATCTCTTCAATATTATTGGCAAAAGCTATGCAGTGCACAGGTGGTCTTTCTGCCTTAGGCAGTCTTCCAACGGTTCGAACCACCGCAGCTCCGGTCGCATCATGATCAGGATGAACGCTGTACCCCGGATAGAATGTAAGGATCAGTGAGGGATTAAGCTCCTTCAGAAGCGCATCAATGTGGCTATCTAGCAGCGCTTGATCCTCAAATTCAATCGTCTTATCGTGGAAACCAAGCATTCTCAAATCCTGTATTCCAATCGCTCGGCAGGATTCTTCCAGCTCCTTCTTACGTATCTGCGGGAGGGTTACCCGGTTTGCAAATGGCGGAACGCCCATATTCCGGCCCATCTCTCCAAGTGTCAGACAAGCGTAGGTGACTTGGGTGCCGTTTTGCACATGCTTAGCAAGCGTTCCAGAGATACCGAAGGCTTCGTCATCCGGATGCGGTAATATAACTAGAATATGTCTTTCCACTGAACTCCTCATCTCCTCTACCATTAGAACGGCTCCCGGCTTAATTGTAAAGATACGACCAGTTTGCCTTGACTGTCATGCCCGGCCAGAATCAATCTTTCTGTCTCACTCTCTTCATAGTGAGTTAATCCTTCCGAGTACACCCAGCCCTGTGACATTTTTAAGCCGACCCGATAAGGTCCATTGCCGGAAATCGAACCATGGGAATATCGGATCACAGCATTAGTAATGAAAGTAGCCGCCGGATGTTTAGAACTATCGAAATGGGCAGCGTATGCTCCCGTTGTCATCTCAAGATGGATATACAGATCCTGATCTTTAAGCAGGCCGATCCTCTCTTGTATTTCGGATTGATTGATTAGCTGCAATGTCGCGCCTCCATATCTGAATGAATATATTCATACGAAAAATAAGATCCATACCTTATAAAGGACGGATCTGTTAAATGATAAGCGGGTCCGTATTTCTCATCAAAGTATAACTTGCAAAGCTATGTAATTCAATGGATAGAACCACTGGGATGTCATGCTGTTTTTTTTAGCCCACAAACTGATCTAACATCTTTACGATGACCTCACGCTTAACTGGTTTACTGATATACTCATCCATTCCAGCAGCCAGACACTTTTCACGGTCCCCCATTAAAGCATTTGCCGTGACTGCAACAATCGGTGGACAGTTCTCCTCATGCTCATCTTTTAAAACCTTCATGGCATCAATACCGTTCATAATGGGCATGTGAAGATCCAATAAAATAAGATCAAAGGAGTTCTTTCTCGCGGCTTCAACCGCTTCTATACCGTTTGTGACGGCGGTAACGTTGTGACCCATTTTTTCGAGTATTTTGGTCAGCACTAGCGCATTGATAGAATTATCTTCCGCAAGTAAAATGCTAGCCGTACGTGTGGAATGAGGCTTGTCGACGCTAGCCTCTTTAATAGGGTTTACCACTGATTTCTTTGGTCTGATTGTGAAGGTAACCGACGTGCCACTTTTACCGTCACTCTCCGCATAGATCTCACCGCCCATCATTTCGACAATTCTGCGGCTAATGGCAAGTCCAAGACCCGTCCCCTCGTGTCTGCGCATCATAAAGCTATCAGCCTGCTCAAACGGTTCAAAAATGTCGGTAAGTCGCTTAGGGTCAACGCCAATGCCAGTATCGGTTACCGTAAAGGCCAACAGGGAGGAATCCTCTTTTACAAGCCTTACCTTTACTGATATGCTGCCCTCGTTTGTGAATTTCACTGCATTGCTTAGCAGGTTTAATATCACCTGCTTTAAACGCTCCGAATCTCCAAAAATAAAATCAGGAACATCGTGATTTATGGTGCTGGACAGCTCCAGATGTTTTTGTTCGGCTCTCATTGCAATGACTTCAAAGCTCTCCTTGAGGCAATTGCGCAGATCGAATGTATCCTCTTGCAGTTCACTTCGGCCAGCCTCAATTTTTGAAAGATCAAGGATATCATTAATTATATTAAGTAAGATTCCTCCGCTTTTGCGAATGATTTCTACATATTCACGTTGTTCTTCATTGAGTTCTGTTTCCAGCAAAATATCTGTCATGCCGATCACCCCATTCATAGGCGTGCGGATTTCGTGGCTCATCATAGCCAGGAACTCACTTTTAGCTCTATTCGTAGACTCAGCAGCCTCCTTAGCAAGCGACAATTGCCTTTGCTCGGAGATGTCCTTGCATATAAGGTAGAATCCAATATTTTGATTGTTCACATATATGGGTGCAATACTGGTAAGCACCTCGACTAATTCGCTCTCTTTAGTGACAAGCTTGTTGATGTGCTGCTCTACCGTATTATCGTAAAGAGCTCTTTCCAGAATGTGCTGTACATTTGCCTCTCCGATCAGACTTGCAAGCTTCATCCCAATCAACTCAGACTCTATGGAGTAACCGGTTATCTTTTCCGCCATGTTATTAGTATTTATGATTCGGCCATCGAGACCAAAGGAAATGACGGCATCATGATTGTATTTTTTAAGTGACGTATAACGCTCAACAGACTCCTGAAGGCGTTGTTCGGATTCCTTTTGTTTGGTAATGTTTATGATTTGGCAAATGAAATAGGATGGCTGGGTTGACTCCTCGTTGAATAGATGAATAGTAAGCTGTCCCCATATATTAGCACCATTTTTTGTGACAAACCGCTTTTCGAGCTGTATATTAGTTTCCCCATCCATGAGCGCCTTTAGATCATGGAGGCTGCCGAGTTCCTCGGGGTGAGACAATTCTTCTAACCGCATGCCTTCAAACTCTTCCTTGAAATAACCAAAGATCTGTTCGAAAGCTGGATTCACCGTCAAAATCAACCCCTCTGATGATAAAAGGGCTATCCCAAAGGAAGCATAATTAATCACCTGTTGGTTGAATTGTTCCTTGTTTAGGTTTACGCGATGCATAGCGACCTCCATGGGATAATGTAATATTTTACGTGAAAAAATAGACCTTCTATATGAGAAGGTCCTATTCATAACTTATAGTCTTATATACCCAATTGATTGTTTTTTGAATCGGTTAGTTGAAGCTGATCAGAAAATATTCAACTTATAAACGTCCAGCCGCTTTCACTTTTACAAGCAATGCATTGCCTGGCAAGTATGCAATCGGAATATCCTCAGACAGCACGATCTGTACAGTCTCACGAGCTGCACCAGCAAGAACGGCTTGTTCAATCGCATGGTTGCGAGCATCTTCCTTAGCTTCATCATAAGACATTTCATCCAGCGAATAGATTCGCTCGGTCTCTCCGCTAACTTCACCTAGTGCTGCGCCAATCGCATTCGCTGCATCATAGTGATCCGGTCTTACTATCCGCGCTACACCCTCAAGCTGATCGGCTACAAGAATGCTTCCGCCGCCGACCAAAATAACGTCAACAGGGTCCGAGCTAGTCTTCATCCGATCAATCGCATCCTCAATATCTTGGGTAATGATCTCATCGGCTCTGCGGCAGATTGATTCACTAAGCTTCTCAGTCAGCGCATCTTTCCATTCGTATCTTCCAAGCTTAACCGCCACATCGGTTGCTGTGAGCGTATCTCCACCAAAGATCAGGCCACGCTTCAATAGCTCGTACCCCACGCTATCGGGACCCACTGTTACCTGATCCTTCGCTTCATCGAAGCGAACGATTGTCCCGCCGCCGATCCCGATCGATAAGATATCCGGCATGCGGAAGTTCGTGCGAATCCCGCCAATCTCAACCGCAGCGGAGGATTGACGCGGGAAGCCTTGCATGAGAACGCCGATATCCGTTGTTGTACCCCCGATATCCACCACAAGCGCATCATTCAGACCTGACAAGTGTGCCGCGCCCCGAATGGAATTCGTCGGACCGCAAGCAATCGTCAGAATCGGGTAACGAAGCGCGTATTCACTATACATCAGTGTTCCATCGTTCTGACAGATGTATAGGCTCGCGTCAATTCCATAAGTGTGAAGCGCCTCTTCGAAGCCTTTGACTACTCCCGCAATGACGTTAAGTAAAGCACCATTTAACAAGGAGGCATTCTCACGCTCAAGCAATCCAATGCTTCCAATTTCATGAGACAGTGTCACAGGCATATCTTCACCGAGTACTTGCTTCGCAAGCTCTTGAACACGTTTTTCCTGTGAAGTATTCACTGGAGAGAACACACCACAGATTGCAACCGCTTCGACCTCACCCTTCATCTTCAAAAAGCAGTCAATAACCTCAGCTTCATCCATCTCAACAATCGTACGACCATCATATTCATAACCACCGTAAACAACATAAGCATGTGGGCAGACCATTGCTTTCAGCGTATCGTCCCAATCCGCAAGTGGAGGAACAGCAGTTGTTGCCGGTGCGCCGATACGAATCAAGCCTACTTTCCCTAAGTGCTTGCGTTCTACAATAGCATTCGTACAGTGCGTAGTTCCGAGCATCGCATAACGAATCTGCGCCGGATTGACGTTACTCTCTTCAAGTAAACGGCCAATCGATTCACTGATGCCCTCATTCACATCACGTGTGGTATGTACCTTTATCGTGTGAATAGTCTTTAATTTGGAATCGAGCAAGGCAGCATCTGTATTGGTCCCGCCGACATCAATCCCAATGCGGTAAATTTCATCCTTGTTATTAATATTCGTCTGAGACATTACTCTGCTCCCCCTTTCTCTGCTGCCAATTTTTCAATTGGAACATAAGATGCATCATAACCAAAATACTGTGGCCCTACCGTCTCAAGACCCTTTTGCGAACGCCATTTCGGATCACAAGGGAAACCGACCACAGTCACCCGGGCACCGTATTTCAAATTTTCAGTTGTAATCGGCATGCCTGTATCCTGATCAAGCACCGAAATCAAATCAGGGGTAACCGCTACTGAGCTTCCATCCTCTGTAGCCAGAAGGAACTCATTCTGGAAGAACAAACTCATCGTACTTCCTTTTTTAGCATCCGTACCTTCGAAGATCGCTTCACCACGTGTGAATCCGCCTTCTGTCCGGCGACGAATATCTACAGCTTTGCCCTGGAACAATTCATACCCATTCAACTGCTTCAATAGCTCTTCGATTGGATTCTTTTTCATTTCCTTAGCTTCGAATAATGTTTTTCCAATTTCATAAGCAAGCGTTAGGGTATATGGAATTGCACTTTGTTTCACCTGTGCTCCAGACAATGGATAATCACAGATCGAGGCTGATCCACCCATTTGAATCGTCACGGCGCGCGCCATCCGCTCTTCCCAGACGCCGTCGATCGCATGCATTAGCACACCATTGCCGCGTTCATCCGCCATCGTAATCGGACTGCAGTCTATACCGTCCAAGTAGAACGTCACCATTTGCGATTCAGGAAAAGCACGTCCCATGGCATCCGCATCCACGATAGGAATGTTGCGTTCCGCCGCCGTGATTACAGGAATCAGAGAGTTGCCGCCGCCAACCTCAATGGGCATAATGGCATTCACTTTGCGTCCAAGCTCTTTTTCAATCATATCCAAAGGTTTGATCATTTGCTGAATCGAAGGTATCTTCTCATTCATAACCGTGGGTGCACCAATCATGGATATTGGAACAACCAAAGCGTCGTCCTCCAGATCCTCTGGACTGATCACACGAACAGGACCATGTTTACGAATGGCTTCCTTCGCCATTAATTTACCAATATGCGGGTCACCGCCCCCACCTGTTCCAAGAACGGCTGCACCTACAGCGATATATTGTATTGCTTGCTCATTTAATTCTGTTAGTTTGTTCATTCTCATGATGTTATCCCTTCTTTGTCATGATTTTGCCGACCATCCATTGCACGATAAAGGCGAACATAAAGGCATCTAATGCCGGAACACTCGTCACCTGGAGCCATCCAAATCCATCTGGAGCTGCGGTGGTCATAAAAGCAAATAACGTAGCTGCAACCCATACGGCTAAGGAGCGAATCACCCAGTTTTTATTGCGGTCCAAACCTTCAAAAGTGAATTTCTTTCGATCCACAAGCAAAAATTCAGATGTATAAATTCCCCCGATCGGTGAGACAAACATCGTAATAATGTTTAGGAAAGATAAGAACTTATCATAGATCCCTAATACGGCAAGAAACGTAGCAATAATACCAGCAATAATCGTAATCAGCTTCTTCGGTACTTTCTGGAACACGACAGAGAAACCTAGCGATGCTGAGTATAAGTTACTCGTATTCGTCGTCCATTGCGCAAGTGTTAAGACGATAATCGCAGGAAGACCAAGCCCCAGCGCAATGAAAATATTCGTTAGATCATCTGTATCCATGATTCTAGATAGAAAGATAGCCACAATCGCCATAAAGCTGTTTCCTACAAAGAAGCCGATAAACGCAGCCGTAATGGCATGCATAGGAGTACGTGCCCAACGAGCTATATCAGGTGACAGCACCGTACCCACGATAAAGATACCGATAACAAGCGAAATCGCTGTTCCCATTGGGATCGTTGCACCGCTAATCGGTTCCCAGGCTGCTGAAGCTCCTTTGGTGTGGAACGCTGAATAAATAGCCACTCCGATAAATAAAATAAGCAATGGCACAGACCAGGTGCTTAGCCGCTCAATGGATCGATACCCCCAAATAGCCGTCGACATCATCAGCAGCCCGCCTATAAATGAAAGCACGCCTAGGGACAAATGAATATCCCATAATTGACTAAACGCAGTCTGCATATTCGAAGCGAAGAATCCGACCTGCACCCCAAACCAACCGAGTGAGAAAATACCGAGGATAATCGCAACGACACGTGCACCTACATTTCCGAATAGAAAACGTGAGATCATCGACGTAGATAAACCCGTTTTCGCACCTACATATGCACACATAGCTCCAATTACCCCTAGAATCATCGATCCGATGATCGTAGCTGTCAGCGAATCTGTGAGATTCATGCCATTGCCAAGCTGCGCCCCCAAGAACATTGCTGATAAATCAATCCCGATGGCGATCCAGACAAGCGACATGGACAGCCATCTTTTACGCATATGTATAGGAACGGGCTCTCTCTCAAAATCCCCCGAGCTTGAATCATTCTGCTTTACTTGACTTACTTCTGCCATTCTCCCCATCCCCTTGTTGTTATCATCTTCCGTAGTTCTATGAGGACGCCCCATTCCAGTACATTTCAAACGCATGGTTCAGTTTACGCTCATATATTCCTTTAGAAGTGTAATAGAAATATTGCATGCTTAATCCATCCATCAAGTTGAGAAAAGCGTCTACGAGAAGCTGCACGGATTTATCGCGAATTACACCCTCTTCCATCCCTTGCGAGATGAATTGTTCAATGATCTTCGTCAGTATGGCGTCCGACGCCAGGAATGCTTCCTCAATCGTTTCCTTCAAAAATCCAGGTGGAAAGACTACATACCTCAGTACGATTTTGCTTGCTTCAGGACTCTGCTGATAGAATTGATACTGTCTGGATAGAATGCCACGAAGACTTTCCTTCGCACTCAGCACCTTCTGATCTTCCGACAACTCCTGAATATAAGTGTTATAGGACAACATCGCCTCACGGAAGACCGTCATAAACAAATCCTCTTTATTCTCAAAAAAAGCATAGATCGCCGGAGTCTTCACGCCAACTTCCTTCGCAATTTCAGAAAGAGCTGTACCTTCGTACCCCTTCTCACCGAATAATCTCATCGCCACTTCTTTCAGCTTGTTTTTGGTCAAGATATTTCACACCCTTATTTACTTAATTAACGTTAATTAAAAATCACTATACATCTTTATGCATAAAAATTCAATTGTTTTTAGAAAAAACAACACTAAATGAATGCAAAAAAACTGACCACCATCAGGATAACTTCCTGATTGATGGTCAGCTGAACGGTTCACTCGGTGTGCATTAGACGCAAAGTACATATTTTTATGAATGTAATCTCTCATCAAACATCAATTGAATTTGAATACCAAATGGGTCTTCAATAATGCCATAGGCTTTGCTGAACACATTACTAGATAAAGGAGCAATAATCATTACGCGCTCATCTGTCACTAAGCTTTTATAAAAACCTTCAATTTCCTCTAAATCAGCACTTTGTATACACAATGATGTGTTATTCCCCACTGTATATTTCTCATTCTTATTCATTGTATCTTCTGCTATCATTACTTTTGTTTTTCCGATTAACAAGACAGAGTGAGTAATGTAATCCTTATTCTCATCCGTAAGCTGTATGGAACTGTCACGTTCTGCAAGCTGTTGATAAGTAACACGTAACAATTCCTCTGCCTTAAAATGTTGTTCGTAAAATTCTATAGCTTCCTTTGTGCTTCCGTTCATCGATAAGAAAATAGCTACTTCTAGTGTTGCGCTCATCGTATAACTCTCCTTCGTAGGTTTGATATGTGGCCCTGAACTTATTATCATATATAAAGGTATCAAAACATGACACCTTAAAAAGGAGCTCCATAGATGATGAAATCAGAACGATTAAATGACATGATGCGATACTTAAACGGGCGAGAGTTTTTTAATCTAAGTGACCTCATGGCGAAATATAATATTTCAAAAAGCACAGCGCTACGTGATATTGCTTCATTAGAACAATTAGGTATGCCTATCTTTTCGGAGCATGGGAGATATGGACGATATGGTATTTTAAAAAATAGATTGTTATCCCCTATTATTTTCACCATGGATGAAGTGTATGCACTGTACTTTGCCATGCTGACCTTAGAATCTTATCAATCCACTCCGTTTCATTTAAGTGTGAACAAGCTAAACGAAAAGTTCGAACACTGTCTATCGAATACACAAATCGACCAGATTCATAAAATGAAAAAGGTTCTACAATTCGAAATGGTTCAGCATAAGCATGTTAGTCGTTTCTTAGATAAAATCCTAGCAAGTATTCTAAATGAGAGTGCCTGTAACATTGAATATACAAAAAACAACCAGCTAAAAAGCTACTCTGTGCAATTCTTCAGAATTTCCGCAAAGTTTGGGCAATGGTATGCTACTGGAATAGAGCTTACTACGAATAAATATAGGGTTTACAGAGGGGATAGAATATCCTTCTTGGAAGAAGATAAGAGAGCAGCCCGCTATTCTTTAGAAGAACTTCTTAGCCGTTCCTTAGAATTTTATCAATCTGCGAGCAATATTCACTTTGAAGTTGAGATCGAGGAACAAGCCAAGGATATTTTTTATAAAGAACATTATCCTTCTATGGAAATAGAAGCTGGCCCGAGAACTATCATTAAGGGATTCTATCATCCAGGTGAAGAAGAATTTCTAGCTAATTATTTCATGCGTTATGGTCAATATGTTAGAGCGGTGAAGCCTGAAGCCTTAAAACAAATGATTCAGGATAAAGTTAAGAATCTCTTAAATCACTATCAGAAACTATAAATGGAACGAAAAAAAAGAAGGGTCTATGCCCCTCTTTACTACTTCTCCAAAATAGACCGCATTGTAATTCTAGCGGTTTATTTTGGCATGGATTATGATTTTATTTTTCCGATGGATAGATTCACTCGATAATTGCCATGTTTCAAAAGCTGTGCCAGAAATGCCTCAAGCTCCTCATTAGAAGCAAAATGTCCGGTTAACACATAACATCCTTCTCCGCTAATTCGATGCACTTCGGTAATAGCATCCTCTGCCATCACGAACTTCTGGAATAATGGATGATTGGCTGATTCCACAAAAAATGTAATAAAGGCTGTGATAGACAGTCCTAGCTTTGCTTTATTAGTAACGATCGTATATTGCTCGATAACCCCTAAATCTTCTAAACGCCTAATGCGATTTCCGACCGCTTGGCCGGTCATATGTATCTTTTGGCCAATGTCCTTCCACTGAATTCTGGAGTTTTCTTTTAGTAATGCTAGTATCGCAAAATCGATATGATCAAAAATAAAAATCAATCCTTTCGTCATGAAAGCAAATGGACATATAGCGTTTCGCCAACTTATTCAGCATTTAAGCATGACTATCTATACTTAGTTATATCCTGATTCACTAGTTAGTAGCCATTGAAACAGTGATAACTAAACACTTTAAAGGAGGTCCAAGAATGCTATTACAAGAAATTTTAGAGTATAACGATCAGTTCGTAGAAGACAAGGAGTATCTACCTTATGAGGGAACAAAATTCCCTAAAAAACGCATGGTTGTCGTAACATGCATGGATGCACGACTGATTGAACTGTTACCTAAAGCCCTAAATATACACAATGGGGATGCCAAAGTCATCAAAACAGCAGGTGGAACGATTACCCATGCATTTGGAAGCATCATGCGCAGTATCGTAACGGCTGTCTATGAACTGAATGCGGAAGAAATTTATATTATCGGTCACCACAATTGTGGCATGAGTCAAAGTAACCCTGAAGGAATACTTCAAAAAATAATGGATCGTGGAGTCGCGACACCAGAAATTCTTTCTTCACTTGAATATGCAGGTATCAATCTTCATAAATGGTTGTTCGGCTTTACGAATGTCGTAGATTCGATTAAAGGAAACATAGATCTGGTGCGTAAACATCCGCTCATTCCGAAAGAGGTAGCTGTTCATGGTCTGGTGATTGCACCCGACACTGGTAAACTCGATCTGATTGTAAATGGATATGAACAAGTAACAGGCTACGACAAGCACTAAGCGATACTCATTATACTAAACTAAAGGGAGCAATAAAATATGAATAGAAAAGAAGCGACACAACAAATATTGGACGCTAAATTTGCAAAAGGATTAACTTGGGGCGAAATTGCAAAGGAAAGCGAGCATTCAGAGAGCTGGGTTGTAACTGCACTGTTGGGCCAAGCGACAATGACGCGTAATGAAGCAGATAAAATGGGGGAATTGCTTGAACTCGATGAACAAGTCGTTCAAGCACTCACACAAATCCCACACCGTGGCGATGTCATTGCTATGCCACCTACAGATCCAGGACTGTATCGCCTATACGAAATGCTGCTTGTATACGGTCCAACGATTAGAGAACTTGTTTTGGAGAAACTTGGCGAAGGTATCATGAGCGCGATCGATTTCCAATTCGACGTACAGAAGCAAGAAGATCCGAACGGTGACCGTATCATTCTGACGATGAACGGAAAGTTTTTGCCATATCGCAAATGGTAATAGATTAAGGAGCAAGCCACCTTTTAACGATTTCACATTGAAAGGTGGCTTGCATTTTCCGTATAGATTGTATAGTTAACAATAGTGAAGGTGAGTAGATATGAAGAACAAATGTGTTACCGATAGTCTCAGCACTATACAATGGTTTATTTTTTTGCTAGCCAATGCAGTGGCGCTGCCCATTGTCATTGGAGGTATTTTTCAATTGTCGTTTGAACAAATTTCAACCTTAATGCAGCGGACATTTTTCGTTGTAGGAATCAGTTCATTTATTCAGGGATGGTTAGGACATAAATATCCTATTGCAGACGGTCCTGCGGGATCATGGGTAAGTATCTTTATCATATTAGGCAACTTAGCTTTAATTCAAGGGCAAAATCAAATGAATGCATTACAAATTCTAGAAGGAGGATTAATCGTAGCCGGGCTTGTTCTCTTCATATTAGGAACTACAGGGTTAGTTTATAAGCTTCAATTTTTATTTACACCCTTAGTTTCGGGTTCATTTTTATTCATTCTCGCCTTACAATTAAGCGGTGTATTAGTCAAGGGCATGCTTGGAGTACAGGAAACAAGCGCCGAACCAGATGGTATAGCAGCACTCATATCCTTTTTTATTTTTGGACTTGTTATTTTTCTCTCTATTAAAGGAAGAGGATGGATTAGTAGTTACGCCGTACTGATTGGAATCGGCTTGGGTTCGGCATTATTTGCAGCATTCGGGAAAGTGGGGCCAACATTTACAGCTTTAACCCCCGTCTTGAAGTTCCCTCATATTTTTGCTTGGGGAGTACCTCAATTTGATCTAGGGATCGTGATTACCTCACTGTTGTTTACGTTTTTGTTAGTATCCAATACAATTTCTTCTATTTCCGCTGTAAAACAAGTAGTTCCGGTTTTACCGAAAGATGAAAAAACAGCATTAAGCCGAGGGATTTGGACGGGAGGGATCTCTCATATACTAGCCGCCCTATTCTCAACGATAGGAGTTGTTCCTTTACCAGCCTCGGCGGGCTTTATGAAATTAACAGGGCAAAAGCGAATTCGGCCATTTCTTATGGCCTGTATGTTACTAACCGTTATCGCGCTAATGCCGTCCGTTGTCAATGTGCTAGCGTTACTTCCAGCTCCTATAGCCAGTGCAGCACTTCTAGCTACTTTTGTACAAATCGTAGGGATTGCATTCCAATCCTTGCTACAGGAACAGCTTGATCATCGCCGATTAACGATACTAGGAATAACTTTGTTGGTGAGCATTGGACTCATGTTTTTGCCTCCAGCGGTATTTCAGAGTCTTCCTTCCACACTTCGATATATTTGCAGTAATGGTCTGCTTGTCGGCACTATACTGGCCATGCTTTTAGAGCAATTTTGGAAAAGTGAAAAGAATATAAGCCACTGTCAAAAATTATAAAGCTACTCAAAAGAGGTAAAAAACACATCTTGCAGAATGGCTTTAGCTTTTTTAAGGTTGCGCGTGTCCAGTTGGTTAAGCATTTCTACGATTTGACTCATTTCATCGCTGTCCATTACCTCAAGTGATTCTCCAGCATTTAATAGTTCTTCTTCAGCATCCGATTCCGAATGAACCCATGATGCTTCTAAAGTATCCTCGAACGCTTGCATCAGAAATAATAATTCATCTGTGTTATATCTTTGTAGAAACCGAGTTATCCCTTTATTCATCTCCTTATGTAGTTCTTGATGCAAATCGAATATTTCTTTTCCGAGAGGTGTTGTAAGAAACAGCACTTCTTTTTTATTATCGGGGAGAAACTCCGTGCGAATCATTTGCTGCAGAACTAATTTTCTAGTGATTTTGGACACGCTACCTTTCGGAATCCCGAAATGCTTCGAAATGGTAGTGCCATTCACCGGCTCAAGCTGTCCAATTGCATCTATTACATGCAGCATCATGACTGTGGAGTCTTGGAGAAAATCAATGATAAGTGGATTACTACAGTTCTGGAGCAGCCATTCCTTTTCTTCATCATCCTCCGATTGAAATCGTTTTTGTAATTGAGGAATCATCTCTATCAGTTTTTTTATCAATAAATCCTTATTCGGTAAGTTCTCGAAAGAATGCGTCACTGTTAAGTCTCCTCGTAAATTCATCTTATGATCATCTTAACAAGACACAGCTCAAAAATAAAGTTTCCTAGAAATAATATTGACAACAAGGAAACTTAAAATGTACTATTGTTTCCATAGTCATTATTTTATTTCCAGGAAACAATAAAACGTAAAGAAGGTATTTATATGAATGTCTTAATTATTTTTGATCATCCATACGGAGCATCGGCGTCCGAGAATGTCCCACAACAGCGAAGCTATTCCGCAGCTCTGCTAGCCTCCGTGATGCGAGGTCTTACCACTAAAGGCCATACGATCGATCTTATCGATTTGCATGCCGATGGATTTAATCCAATCATGTCTTACGAAGAACTTGCTGCTTGGCGACAAAAGAAAACCGTCGACCCTCTAGTCGCCAATTATCAGCAACGGCTTATCGCAGCAGATCATATCGTCTTCCTATTCCCTATATGGTGGGAGGCCATGCCTGCTCTTACCAAAGGCTTTCTGGATAAGGTCTTCGCAAAAGGCATTGTCTATGAGGAAATCAAACCTGGACGGCCCTTTAAATGCTTACTCCCGAATATGAAAGGCGTATCCCTGCTGACGGTAATGAACACGCCCGACTTTGTTTACCACTGGATATTTGGCAACCCTATCACCAAAATCCTGTTCAGAGGAACCTTCCGCAAAATGGGCATACGAAAGAACCTCCGTTGGTATAATTATACCGGCATGTCAGATCGCAGCTTGGAAGAACGGGTGAAATATCTTGATAAGACAGAACAACGGTTTGCACGACTAGACTAGATTACTGAAGCGCTGACGGATTCCGAGAACGAAACCTCCTGCTTCTTCACTTCCTGGAGCACCAATAATCCAATTAATAAGGAAGCAACGCCAATAAGGATCAGCAGCGCTCCCAGCTCCAGACTGTAGGCAGATAACGCCCCATCCCGAAAAGCCATCCCGCGTATGAGCCGGTTCAGCCAGTTCATCGGTAATACCCAAGCGGAAATTTGAAAAAACGCAGGAAACGCTAGTGGACTCAGTTGGATTCCAGTAGCAAGAAATGACGGATACAATACGAAATTGGTTCGTAAATTAACTTTGGAAGCGTCTTTGGCAGTATAGCCAATCAACAGGCCCATAAGGGACAAAGCAAAGGCATACACAAGCAGCGGAATAATAAAAAGATAAGGCGCCGCTTCAAAACGCATTCCCCCCACCTGCTTTAATAAGCCATAACATAGGAGCAACGAAAGCGTGGTCAAGACAGCATAAGGGACACTACGAATCCAAATTTGCCAAGGCGACTTCCCGTTTGTAAAAAGTTTTCCTTCCTGCCGCAAACGCGGGACAATGGCGCCCGCTGCGCTTGTTGTAATCATCAGCACCACAATATTCACAAATCCAATGACCATAAAGCTCACATAACTTGTGGTCGGATTAAACAACATCCGTTGTTGGAGAGATAACGGTGAAACAAGCCCTTTAGAGGCTTCGGCATCCATCCCCTTCTGAATCAGACGGGTCATCGAAAGCGTCATATTCTCCGTCTGAATGACTTCCTGAATGGCCGTTCGGATGCCGGTTAGCCCTGAGGGCATCGTGTTATCCATCAAGATGCCGATATTCGTTGAAATCCCCTGCTGTTGATGTTGTCCCAGCTCTTTAGGAAGCGTGATGACTGCGACAGCTTGCTCATTTGCCAGTATAGTTTCTGGATTTAAGCGGCTGGCGTACACATTGGTTACTTTCATATAAGGAGAGGCATTGATTTTAGAGATCAGCTGCCTTGAATACGAACTGTGATCCTCATCAATAACTACAACATGCGATTCGCTGATTTGATTCTTCGAGAACATCAAGCCAAAAAATATAGCCGCAATAAGCGGACCAATAAAAATCAGGCGTAAATACTTACTGCCCGCCACGTACTTCCACTCATCAATCAGTGACTTCATCGAGCTTCACCTCCGCTGTCATCCCCGGAAGCAACTCAGCATTCGCATCCATAGCTATACGGACAAGAAACATACTTAAATCCGCTTGCCCCTTTTCACGTGACATACGTAAGCTCGCAAATTGAGGGGCGGCTGCGATGGAAGTAATTACACCCGTAACCTCCGCTTCATGCTCCAAATACGGAAAATGAACCCCAATATTTTGATTCACCTTTAGCTTCTGGATTTCACTTTCCTGTACGTAGAGGTCTGTATAAAAGCTGTTTTTTTGCAGCACCGCCAGTGGCATGCCTTGCTGTACTTGATCTCCCGGCTTTACAACCATCCTGTTGACCGATCCGTCCTCAGGCGCGAGTACATCTGTTTCTCCTTCTTCAGCGGATTTAACCTTGAACAATACCTCTCCCTGTTTTATAGAATCACCTACAGCCACACGGACCTCAACAATTGACCCTGGACTGTTCTGATAAAATATAGTCTTTTGCTCTGCATCAAGAATCCCTTGCTTCCTGCTCTCAGCCTGACTGACAGCATCCTTACCTTTTACTGCAAGCAGCGACCCTCCAACGATCAACACAACCGCAATTCCAATATACAAGCCTGCTTTTATCTTCATTTTCCACGCTCTCCCCTTATCATTTTACTAACCGCATTTTCGGCAGCCTCCATAATCACTTCTCCCAATGTAGGATGAGGGTGAATAGTCATCGCCAAATCCTCCACAGTGGCTCCCATCTCAATGGCAAGGGCAAGCTCCGACACGAGTGTGGATGCCTCCACGCCAACGATTTGGGCCCCCATCACGATTCCTGAGATCGGATTTGCTACAATTTTGACGAAGCCCTCAGTTTCCTTCAGGGCCAATGCTCTCCCGTTAATCCCAAAGGTGGACTTACCAATTACGATCGGGATGCCCTTTGCTCTTGCTTCTGTTTCACTTAAGCCCACACTCGCTAACTCTGGTTCAGAAAAAACAACAAGCGGAATGGCTCTATAATCAACCTCGGAGGAAAGGCCTGCAATGGCTTCTGCCGCAATTTTAGCTTCATAGGACGCCTTGTGAGCAAGGGCTGGACCTGACGTAATATCCCCAATTGCAAAAATATTCGGAATAGCCGTTCTGCACTGTTCGTCTGTCTCAATCAATCCTCTAGTCGTCACGGGCAAGCCTATATGATCCAGTCCTAAATTGCCGTCTGTATTTGGCTTTCTCCCGACAGTGACTAACACATATTCCGCTGTCACATGCAGCTGTTCCTGATTTTTCAAATAATGCAGTGTGATGGTATCTGCACTCTGCACTACGTTCACAGCTGTCGCTCCGGTAATCATCTTAATCCCATCAGCCTTCAACTGCCTTCCAACAGGGTTCACAAGCTCCGCCTCAAATCCAGGCAGCACTTGATCTCCTCCCTCCAGAATCGTTACCTTTGTTCCAAATTTGGCATACATTTGCCCCAGTTCAATCCCTATATATCCCCCTCCAATAACAACTAAGCTAGTTGGAACTTCGGAGAGTGACAGAGCTTCTGTAGAAGATAAAACACGTCCGCCAACCGGAAAGGCTTGCAGCTCAATCGGACGTGATCCTGTGGCCAAGATGGCGTTTTTAAAAGAAATACTTTGCTCCTGCCCAGACTGACTGATAATCGCCGTATGCTCATCAACCAATCTTGCCTCTCCTTCCAAAATATTCACACCTGCCGTCTTTAATAAATAGCTAACTCCGCTTGCCTGCTTATTCACAATTCCCTGTTTGAAATCCTGAGCATTCTTAAATGACACTGCCGCCTCTGAAGAGCTGAACAGTCTAAACAACTCGTAACGATGAGACTCTGCAATTAATGCTTTGGATGGAATACACCCAACATTTGTACAAACCCCGCCAAGCTGATTGCGTTCAACAATTGCCGTCTTCATCCCAAGCTGGGCAGATTGCAGCGCCGCTACATACCCTCCCGGACCTGATCCAATGACCAACGTTTCTACGGATTCAAGCTTACTCATCGTCGCTACCTCCTGTTAAAGTTATTTTAAAATATGATGACCGTAATATATTATTATCATCATATTTTAAAACCGTCAACAACCCTGTTTAGCTATTCATCAGCTAATAGTACTCACAATCGCTAAATTGACAGGCTTTATTATGATGATTATAATATTTTAAAAAGTATACTTATGAAGCTGTGGAGTGATTATAATGCCCTATCCCAAAGGCCATAAAATAAAAGTGCGGAATACGATTATTGAAAGTGCTGCTCAGGCTTTTCGCTCGCATGGTATTCATGATGTAAGTGTTCCCTTCATTATGAAGGGCGCCGGGTTAACTCATGGCGGGTTTTATTCCCACTTTGACAATAAAGAACAACTGGTCGCCGAAGCCTGCCGGTATGCCATCAGTGATACCATCACACTTCTGCAGAAGGTTGCGGAGCAGGAAGAGCAGAAACCCAAAATCAATGCGGTCATTGATTATTATTTAAGTCCGTATCATCGCGACAAAACGGAGATGGGCTGCATTATTCCTGCCCTTTCTGCCGAAATAGCCCGTTCTTCCGAAGAAGTTCGGCGGGTATTCACGCAGGAATTAGAGCGGATGGTTACATTCATCTCCACGCTGGCGGGCATTGACGCGTCCAAAGGTAGCACACTGTTCAGCACCATGGTTGGCTCTCTAGTTCTTGCACGGACAGTAAATGACCCTGAACTGAGCGACAGCCTCCTTTCGTCAGGCAAACGGTATGCTAAAGAGCTGGTTATGATCTAAAAACAATAAACACCCCAAACAAATGAATCCAACTCAGAAATTTTTCGTAATATTATGAATTATAGATAACTGAGGGGTGTATCCAATGAACGAGCAGTATGCAGCAAGGGTTGAATTGTTCGCAGAGAACGCGCAGAGGATCAAAAAGGCTTTTCCTTGGCATAACGCAATGGTTAGCCGTTTGGCGGGGTTACTGTACACAGCAGAGAATAAAAGTGCAGATGAGGATGCGATTCGTGCGAGCCACGAGCTTATTAAAGAAAATACCGGAATGTTTTCTTCGTTTAGGGGGAACTCGGCAATCAGTATTGCTACTATGCTCTCTCTTTCTGCTGACAAGGAACAACAGCTTGCAAACACACTGACCGTGTATGACTTATTGAAGGACGTCAAATTTAGAGCCTCTGATTATCTCGTCGTTGCCGCTTATCAAATCGCCGCTAATACGACAACAGATCAGTATCAGCGTACGGTAGAACGCGCAAAGATGTTTTACGATAGCATGAAAGCGAAGCACCGTTTCCTTACCGGACATGATGATTATATTTTCTCTGCCATGCTCGGCCTTTCCGATATCGACGTCGACAGCGGCATCGACCGGATGGAGCAGCTTTACACTACACTAAAGCCTGAATTTATGTCGGGGAACAGTGTGCAAGCTCTGACACAGGTACTGGTTCTTGGAAAAGAAGCTTCAGAAGCAGCGGATCGTGTACTGGCATTACGAGATGCGTTCCGTGCACATGGCATCCGGTTAGATAAGGAATATACCCTTTCTTCGCTGGGCGTGCTAACTTTGCTCTCCTCCAACAATAAGGACATGGTTACGGAAGTCTCAGAGACCTTCGAATTACTGCGTACCAAAAAAGGCTTTGGCAGCTGGTCCATTGTAAAGCAGGAATTGCTACTGCTGTCAGCTGCGCTAGTAGCCTTCAAATATGTAGAGGATGTGCAAAGCGGCATTGTAACCTCGATGCTTTCCACCAGCATCACTAATATTGTGATCGCACAGCAGGCTGCTCTTGCAGGGGCTGCGGCCGCTTCGGCTGCGGCTGCAGCTTCATCTTCTTCGAATTAAGTGAAAATGCGAGGGAAGACATGGACTCAATACAACCAATCAACACTAGAAATGAAGAATGTTTATACCGTCTACTGAATATTTGGGAATCCTCTGTGCGGCATACACATCTATTCCTGTCTGAACAGGACATTGATGCGTTGCGGCCACTGGTTATACAAGGGATGGAGCATATAAGTCGTCTGCTTGCTTTTATAGATGACCATGACCAATCGCTTGGATTCATAGGGATTCAGGATAACAAGATTGAAATGCTATTCGTAGAACCTGCTGCAATGGGAAAAGGCATTGGAAAATCACTCGTTGCTTATGCTATACAGACACTGAACGTACGCTACGTTGATGTAAATGAACAAAATCCGCAGGCCTTAGGTTTCTATGAGCATATGGGTTTTCAAGTTTTTGAGCGTTCTGCACTAGATGAACAGGGTAATCCTTTTCCTATCCTGCATATGAAGTTATCAATCGGCTCACGTTAAAAGATTCCATCACCTCTCAAAGCAAAAGAGACCGCTTCGAGTAGCCAAAACAATGGCTGTTCGAAGCGGTCCTTTGTGGTTAAGTAGGATCAACTTTTGTTTTTGGTGTGGAAGCTCCGCTTATTCTACCGACTTTAACGCCTCAATCATATGAATCCGTTTGAGCTTAATGTGCATGAAAGCCATGACTATGCCTGAGAACAGCAGTGTTAAGAGTGCGGCATACACATAGCTTGGCCACTTAATAATCGGCGCGAACATCGTTGCATCCAGCTCAGCTGTATTCAAGACGAAGCTGTGCAATATAATGCCAAGACCCGATCCGGCTACAATGCCGAGTAGGCTTAGCAGCATATTCTCGCGGTAAATATACAACGTTACTTCCTTATCATAAAATCCCAATACCTTGATCGTTGATAGTTCCCTGATCCGCTCAGAGACATTAATATTGGTCAAATTGTAGAGGACGACAAAAGCCAGAGCAGCAGCCGATACAATGAGCACCAAGGTTACAACGTCCATACTCTTCATGGTGTCATCAAAGGCAGTACCTACATTGCTGGAAAAGCTGACCGCTGCCACTCCCTCATTGTCCGTTAGCTTCTCGCCGAACTTGTCCTCCCATGCTTTATCGTGCGTGGTATAGTTCAGCAGCTCTGTGTTGAACACCGGTTCATGTCCAAATACGGAAGAATAATACGCAGGTGTCATATAAACATAGTGCATTACATAGTTCTCTGTAATCCCTATGACCTTAATCTTGAATGTCTCGTTATCCTTGTCCACCACATTCAATGGGTCGCCGGGTTCAAGCCCGTATAATTTAGCCAGCTTCTCCGAGATTATAGCGCCCTCGTCCGAAAGCGTGCGTTTTTCACCACTCACTCGATCCCGCAGCTCCACATAATCGGATATCGCAGCAACAGATGCAGGGATGAACATATGCACATCCTGATCATTTACACCACTGCTGTGCGCTTTCATCGTTTCCTGTGCCACACTTAGTGATCCAGTTATAGTGGACTCGCCAGTGATCAATTGCTCGTAGGCATCCCGCACATCAGCAGACGCATCTTCATGCAGCGCTACAAGTGCATCATATTTCATAATCGTGCCGAACTGCTGGGGGGCAATGCTGCCGATCGAATCTTTAAGACCAAAACCGGTCAGAATCAGCGCCGTACAGCCGGCCACGCCGAACACTGTCATGAACATCCGCTGCTTGTAGCGGAATAAATTCCGTGCGGTAACCTTTTGAACAAAGCTCAACCGTTTCCATACAAAAGTAACTCTCTCCAGTAAAATCCGCTGCCCGCTCTTTGGCGCCTTCGGACGCATCAATACGGAAGCGTTGCTTCGTAGTTCTACCCGCGCGGCAATCCAAGCCGTCAATGTAGTGCAGATTAGCGCCACTATAATGGAAATGATGGAATACGACGGATAGAAGCTTTTGATAAGATCCGGCAGATTATAAAGTGAACTGTACGCATTATAGATAATGGTTGGAAACATCGTAAATCCGAGCGCAAGTCCCGCAACCGAAGCCGTCAAGCTGGCAAGCGTACCATAAACCAAGAATTTGGCCATAATGTCACGGTTCCCATACCCAAGCGCTTTAAGTGTCCCTATCTGCAAACGATGCTCCTCGACCATCCGAGTCATAGTCGTCAAGCTGACCAGCGCAGCGATCAGGAAAAAGAATACCGGGAACGCACTCGCAATTGCCGACAATCGATCAGCGTTGTCTTTATATTCGGCATATCCCGGATTGGCACTTCGGTCAGTGACGTAGACCTTCGGAAGGCCCAGTTCTGCAAGCTTTTGCTCCCCTGCAGCTAGTTCCGCCTTGGCCGAGACCAGTCCGTCAGTAATAGCTTTCATGTTTGCAGCTTGTTCCTGCTGCACCACCTCTGGCTGGCGCTTTAATTCAGCAAGCTGTTGCTCGGCGGCGGCCACCTTACCTCGTCCACTGGACAGCTCCTTCTCACCTTCCGCGCGCATCTCCGCAAGCCGAGCCTCCGGCACGCCGGACAGCGCCTGCTCTACCGCCTTAGTATGCTGTTCGATCAATGCCTCGTACTCTGGCGAATAAGCCTTCACACTGGCTGTATCCTTGAAGGACAGATAGGCTTCCGTATACACCGGGAGCTTGAAATCTGACTCCGGAATTGCTGCGAATGCATCGGCCATACCCTTGCCGATCCCACTGGTGCCCCGGGTACTCTTTTCTATAAATTGTGGGCTTCGCACAAAACCTACAACCGTATAGTTCAGTGACGCAAAGTTGTTCGACAGCTCCGCATCTGTTCCGTCACCGCTAAAGGTTATTTTGTCACCCAGCGCATATTTTCCAGCCAGCTTGTCATCCAATACGATTTCTCCGGAAACCTCTGGAAGACGTCCTTCAATCATACTGTACTGGTTAAGAGGTTTATCTGAATGGTAAGAATGGACTTTGAGGATCAAAGCATTATCACCGCTGAACACATCCGTACTGTAACCCGGCTGGACTTCATCGATGCCCGGTATATCGCTCAGCAGGCCGATGTTATCTTCGGTCAGACCATAGTTGGTCTGCACCTTCAGATCCATTAGTCTCGTCTCTTGATAAAAGGTTCCGGCTGTATCCAGCATATCCGGACCGGCTGACTTGATGCCGGAAAAGAAACTAACGCCCAGCATAATGATGGCAAAAATCGAAATGAACCGGGCTTTGGTATGCCTAATTTCACGAAAAATATCTTTCCACAATGCTCGCTTTTTCATAGATGCCTTCTCCTTACCATTCGATATCTTCAACGGATATTGGCGAAGGATTGACTACCATCTTCCGTACCTTAGCATTATTAATCTCAATAACCCTGTCTGCCATTGGTGCAATCGCCAAATTATGCGTGATTACGATGACCGTAGTGCCTGTGTTACGGCAGGTATCCTGAAGCAGCTTAAGCACTTGCTTTCCAGTATTGTAGTCTAGCGCACCTGTTGGTTCATCGCAGAGGAGCAGCTTCGGCTGTTTAGCTAGCGCTCTGGCGATAGCGACACGTTGCTGCTCACCACCAGACAGCTGAGCCGGAAAATTATCCAGCCGTGCACCTAGTCCCACATCCTCAAGCACCTTACGCGCATCTAGTGCACGCGGGGAAATCTGAGAAGCAAGCTCAACATTCTCCAGTGTGGTGAGATTCGGCACTAAGTTATAGAACTGGAACACAAAACCCACGTCATTGCGGCGGTAGCCCGTCAACTCCTTGGCACTGAACTTGGCAATGTCCGTACCGTCCACAATGACCTGGCCTTCGTCAGCAGAATCCATCCCGCCAAGAATATTAAGCACCGTCGATTTGCCCGCACCGCTGGGGCCGACAATCACTGCAAACTCACCTTTATTTATCTCAAAATCAATTCCGTCGTTGGCAACGATCACACTTTCACCCATTTTGTAACGCTTGTACTCATTTTTGACAGCAACAAAGCTCATTTTCCATCCTCCTGTCTCTATCCAAACCAAGCCTAATCACTTTATATTGTTTCAGTTTATCATAATTAGAACGCCCAAGCCCGAATGGCAAACCCTCATTACGCAAGGTTAAATTCACATCATTAATAAGTTCATTTTTTTGTAACAATAATGTAACAAGGAAATTTTACCGTAAACGATACTTAGTCATTTGATAATGTTATAATCACTTTGTTTTATTCACTCTTTTCAGGCAAGAGTGAAAGAACAAGAACAATCAGAAACAGGTGATCAGATGTTCGAACTGAAATGGCTATGGCAGAACTTAGAGGGCAACCGGACACGGTACATTCTGGCACTCTGCCTCTCGGTAGTGGGCTCAAGTCTTACGATTGTAAACCCTTACATCAGTCAGCGCATTGTCGATACGTTTATAGCAGGTGACAATGCGCTGCAGAATCTTACACAAGAACGGCAATTATTGATTATGCTCTGCTTGGCTATGATTGGATTTTCTCTACTGCGCACAGGACTTGCTTATTTTACAACGATGCAGTACGAACAGTCCTCTCAAAACATGATGTACAACATCCGGATTTTTTTGTACAACAAGATTCAGGGACAGGACAGAGAATATTACGACCGTAACCGAACCGGCGATCTCATGACCAAGATGACCGGGGATCTGGACATGGTTCGGCACTCGATGGCATGGATTTTTAAAACGATCATTGAATCGCTAACGATCTTCATTGCTGCTGTTATCTATTTTTTCACCATAGATGCTCAGCTCACGCTGTGGATGCTAATCCTGTCGCCACCTATTTTTATCGTGGCTTACATATTCGCTAAACGCGTCCGTCCTATGTATATTGACCTGCGTGAGCGGTTGTCCCAGCTTAACACGACTACTCAGGAGAATATTTCAGGCAACCGTGTGGTTAAGGCTTTTGCCCGTGAAGAGTTCGAGGTTCAAAAATTTACGGAGAAGAATGTCAATTATTCTACAGCGAACAAAAAGGCCGCCCTTGTATGGCTGGATTACTTTCCTTTTCTGGAATCCTTCGCTCAGGGCTTCAACGTCATTCTAATGCTGGCAGGCGGTTTGTTCCTGATGAACGGCCGGATCACCTTCGGTGAATTTACAGCTTTCTCTTCGCTGATCTGGGCGATATCGAACCCTATGCGCAATATTGGTATTATTATCAACGACATTCAGCGCTTTTTTGCGAGCTTGTCCAAAATCATTGATATCTATTACGCAAAGCCTAATATCGTAAACGAGCATACGTCTACTAACAAACGCCGTTACGAAGGCCGTATTGAGTTCGATCATGTCCGCTTTAAATATGACAGCGCTATCGTACTTGACGATGTTAGCTTTACCGTTGAACCTGGTGAAACCATAGCAATCATGGGCTCGACCGGATCAGGCAAAACAACAATCATCAACCTGATACCTCGCTTCTATGACGTAGCCGAAGGACGTGTACTCGTCGATGGTGTTGATGTCCGAAAGCTGGAGCTCGATGAGCTGCGCGATAATATCGGTATGGCGACCCAAGATGTGCTCTTATTCTCTGATACTATCGATGGAAACATCGCCTACGGTGATCCTGATCTTCCTGAAAAAGATGCGATAAGCTTTGCTGAGCTCGCAGCCGCACACGACTTCATTACCAAAATGCCTGAAGGTTATGATACCGTTGTCGGCGAAAGAGGCGTCGGCTTATCCGGAGGTCAAAAACAGCGTATCGCTTTAGCACGTGCTTTGGCAGTTCGCCGTCCGATCCTTATTCTGGATGATACGACCTCTGCTGTCGATCTTGAGACGGAGGAGCATATTCAGAAAAGTCTACGTGAGCTGGATTATCCTTGCACGAAGATTATTATCGCGCAGCGTGTATCTACGACCGCGCAGGCTGACCGTATTCTCATTCTGGATGACGGAAAGCTGGTTGAGGAAGGCACCCACGCCGAACTGCTAGCGAAACGGGGCTACTACTACGATGTGTTTAAACTGCAGAACGAGGGTATTGGAAGGCAGGTGACCGCAAGTGGCCAGGAATAAATTCGACGTCGATGAGAATCTGGAATCGCCGTTTAATATAAAACACTTCCGGCGTGCGATGATATACATCAAACGAAAGAAAACGCCAATGATTGTTGCATTTATACTCAGTGCACTTTCAGCGGCCATTTCACTATCAGCTCCGCTGATCATGCAGCATGTGATCGACGTGACCATTCCGGCAAAAGCGAAGCTTGCGCTACTGGGCTGGGCTGGACTGATGCTGCTGACCATTGTAGTCAGCGTTTATCTGGCTACGATTCGTTCACGTATCATGACGAGTGTTGGACAGGATATTATTTTTGACATCCGTACAGATTTGTTTAAGCACCTGCAAGAGTTGCCATTCAAGTATTATGACGACCGTCCGCAGGGCAAGATTCTTATCCGGGTCGTAAACTACGTTAACGCCGTTTCGGATGTGTTATCCAATGGTATTATCAACTTTATTCTAGAAATCGTGAATTTGCTCTTTATCGCAGCCTTCATGTTCGCTGTTGACGTACGTCTATCATTTGTCATCCTTGCAGGACTGCCAGTCTTCTTTGGTATCATGATGCTGATCAAAACTCGGCAACGCCGGGCTTGGCAAGCAGTATCCAATAAAAGCTCCAACCTGAACGCCTATTTGCAAGAAAGTATCAGCGGTATTGGTGTGACGCAAATGTTCTCACGGGAACAACGTAACGAAGGAATCTTCACACGTCTCGCGGGTAATTTCCGTACAGAATGGATGAAGGCCCAACGTTACAACTTACTTATTCCGTTCTCCGTGGACAACTTGTCTACGATCGTGACATCATTGATTTTCCTTGTAGGCTTACTAACACTAAGCCCTCAAGATATGACCCTCGGTGTCATTCTGGCGATGAGCAGCTACGCTGCCCGCTTCTGGCAGCCGATTCTGAATCTTTCGAACCTGTACAATAACTTTATCAACGCCGTTGCCTATCTTGAGCGTATCTTCGAGACGCTGGATGAACCCGTTACCGTCAGTGATATTCCAGATGCGAAGACACTGCGACCTGTAGAGGGCCATGTCACTTTCGACGATGTGACCTTTGCCTATGACCCGGGACTCAATATTCTGGAGAATATCTCCTTTAACATCAAAGCAGGAGAAAGCATCGCTCTAGTGGGACCAACAGGTGCAGGCAAAACTACGGTCGTCAATCTGATCTCGCGCTTCTATAATATTTCAAGCGGTAAGATTCTTATCGACGATCAGGATATCTCGCAGGTTACGCTGAAGTCCCTGCGCAGCCAAATGGGGATTATGCTACAGGACAGCTTCATCTTCTCCGGTACGATCCTGGACAATATTCGTTACGGTAAACTCGATGCCACCGAGGAAGAAGTGATCGCCGCAGCGAAAGCCGTTTGCGCCGACGAATTCATCCGTGAATTCGATCAAGGCTATCTGACAGAGGTTAACGAGCGTGGCTCCAAGCTATCTCAGGGGCAGCGGCAGCTCATTTCGTTCGCAAGAACGCTTTTGGCTGACCCTAGAATTCTCATACTGGATGAAGCCACTTCTTCCATCGATGCGAAGACTGAGCGTTTGCTGCAAAAAGGTCTGAATGAGCTCCTTAAAGGGCGTACCTCATTCATTATCGCGCATCGTCTGTCCACCGTAAAAAACTGCGACCGCATTATGTATGTGTCTAACAAAGGCATCGCTGAAAGCGGCTCACATGATGAGCTAATCGCACAAAAGGGACTTTATCACCGCCTTTATACGGCGCAGAAGATGGAAGCTTAATTGAATAAACACCAAAAAAGCTCAGGCTGAATTGCAGCCTGAGCTTTTTTGCATAGGTACAATGTATTTTGGTTTCACCGTTTAGAATTACAATAGGTTATAATTATATAAAGCAATAATAATTACAAGGGCGTGATAAAGATGCAATGGCAAGAGGTTCGGTCAATTTATCCTGATCAATATGTACTGCTCGAAATTTTGGATTCTCATACCAAAGAAAACATTCAGTTCATAAATGATGTTGCTCTAGTACGTGCCATTTAAGACCCCGATGAGGCTACCCGCCTATTATTAAACTACAAGAATAACAATATTGTTTATCATACCGGACAAGAGAATATCACCGTCGAACTTAGAAATCATCCTCTATATAAGAGTAGATAAGATGCAAATTGAGTTTATGCACGACTTAATTCAGACAGCGATGACGATTGACTACAAGGGACGTTCCTTAAAAATAGACAATTTAGTCATTGATACAGGTGCTGCTCACTCCCTACTGTCTTCTGACATCGTTTCTGAACTAGGCATTAGATTCGAAAATGGCGAATCGGAATTGATCATGAAGGAATTAATTACATCAACGGTCTTATCGGACTGGATATTCTAAAAAGCGGAAATATAATTATTGATCTAAATCGGATGGAGATGTTCCCTGCAGAATCGCAGAGACAGCTAGATTAAAGAAGGATCAAAAAAATAAAGGTAACCCTGAGACTGGTTGTTCAACCACCTTCAGAATTACCCATAATACTACTTACTCTATTCATTCTTTTTTTGAATAAACACATACGTATTCTCATCCGACAGCTCCTCAGCAAAGCTGAAATCAAACCCGTCGAAGCCTTTAATCCCTTCTACATTGGTGATTTGCCGCTCAGCCAGGAAGCGTACCATTTCACCTCTGGCCATCTTGACCAGGGTCGCTCTCTCCACGATCTTACCGCCGATTTCCTGCCCGAATACACAGCTAATCATTCGAACGTTTCCGCCAACATACGGGGAGATGCACTTGCTGTATTCCTTGGAGGCCAGATTCAGAATGATGTCACTCTCCGAGAATAGCTGATCCGCCAGCTTTCTGTTCCAGAACTCGTAGATAGAGCTAAAACCAGGTCCGCTAAGCTTGGCCTGCATTTCCAGCCTGTACAGAACAACGCCGTCAAACGGCCGGACGATTCCATAGAACCCGGACAATATCCGTAAATGCTGCTGAAGATATTCCAGCTCCTCCATTTGAAGTACCCCAGGTGCCATGTATTGATACTGGATACCCTCATAGGAAAAGATAGCCGGTGTAAGATTCCGTGTTACATCCATATCCCGAATCCGCTCCACATTCAGTGTGGCGATGGCATCATTGCATTTCCATAGGGATTTTGCTTCTTCATAATTCAACTTTTGTAATAAGGCCAGAAGCGTCTGTGACTCGCTTATGAATTGCGGCATCTGCCGGCAATCCATGAAATCCGTGTCCCTCTTCATCTTCTTGGCAGGCGATATAATGATTCTCATGATGCTCCCATTTCTCTTTTCTTACCCCTGCGGGGAATTTATATATAATCTTATCCTATCATACTTAATCTTCGTAGACTTGAGGCAAGTTCATGAAATTTATTCACTGTCGCCCGCTTCGTCCGCTAACTCCTCCATCACCGCTACCGTCATCCTTACCCTGGCTACCGTTTCCTCTCGTTCCGCCATTCATGCCCGGAAAGCTACCTCCATTTTTGTCCCGACCACCATTAAAACCCTGTCCCCCGTTCGCCCTTGACCCGGAGTCGGTACTTGATATCTTCTGCGCGGTAATGGCCTCACAGGAGACGAGTACTATGGAACAACTAAGCACTGCTATGAGCAAAGCGAGAACTCGCTTGATTCGCATCTTTGAACCCCCTCTTTCCGAGCGAAAATAGTTAACGAAGAACATATCTTTTCACCATATAATCGTATACATCTTTAAAGCCCATGTAGGACAACACGATCAGCAACGGGTACACGGGGTAAATATATCGGGACTTAATCTCCCACAATAAATAGAATCCGATAAAGCCCAGCACCACAAGAATCAAAGGGGTCTCTTCAAATCTTTTAACTCTTATTCCACCGATTAAGCGAACGAATATACACACATACATCAGAAAATTCAGAACATACAGCAACCACAACAATCCGCTTCGATAATTGGAGTCCGCCTTAAACAAATCCGTAGCAGCATTAGTGTAGCTATAACGGTCCATGACGAAACCCATTCTTCCACCGTTGCTGGATGATCCATCATTCCCAAGCCCATATCGTTCCATCTGGTATGTTCCTTCTGTCCAGGTCCAAACGAGCTTTTTATAATACATTTTCACTAAGTCACTTAAGCTTGCTTCGGAGAGTTTATTGCTGATCTCCTCTTTAAATAACTCCGTACTTTCTGCCTTATTATAATTTGCATCTTGCTGATAGATTGCGTAGCTCTCTCGATTGTCCCAGAACCCAAACGTCTCCAAATTGATCCCCATATTCAGCCACATGTAGACTGGTGCGGAATTTTCGTTAATCGGTTCATCTACAACATTCATCCCCTGCAGCACAGCATTTTGCGTCCAGCTCGGAGTATTGAACAATAAAATCGTGATAAACAAAGCGCTTAGAGCTTTTTTCACCCCGATCGCACGCATGTTGAACAAAAGACTGACCACCACAGCAATCAGAACAATAACACCGATACTTCGGAAATAGTTGCCGACTGCCAGGAAGATAGCTGCAAAGACAATATCCTTTATGGACTTTCTTTTTATAAATTTCACAGTAAAATATAAAGCACTTGTTAGAAAGGCTGTAGCAATCACATCGTTATAGATTAAATTACTCATAAACAAAGAAGGAATATAGGTAGCGGCAAACACGAGAATGCCATAATCATGATCCTTAGACTTGTCATTGAGCTCTTTATACAGCATGTAAATCATTAATGAGGTTAAGAGTGTAAAAAGAATATTGAATACTTTAATCACCAAGTAATTATCCGGAAATAACTGTAGCAGCGTTTTTAAGTACACAACAATCGAGAAATTAAACGGGAACATATGCAAATAACCCGTCGTGTCAAAAGATGAATAATCATTCCTGTACAGCATATCGAGTGCCAGTGAAAGCACCGTCTGCGAATCATCCGTCGGCAAGCGAGGAAATAGAAAAATGATCACGATCTGAATGGCAAAAGAACATAGCAATATGGCTGGAATGACGATTTTCCAACTGTACTGATTAAGCTTCAGGCATATTTTATACAAAATAACGCTTAACGCCAAAACCACTACAATCCCTAGAATAAAAAGGCCGAGTTGCTGCTTCTCCAAGACAGGTGTGTCCCCATATACGAAATAATTATATTTCGCCCGGATAAAAAAGGAGGAAGCTATAAACAGTCCAATGAAGAATGCCAGTATGAGATACAATGCTTTTTGAATCGCCCTTACCATGGAAAACCTCCTTTTCACAGTCGAAGTCCTATACAAGTACATCTCCCGATTTATAAAAAGAATTATAAATACCCAAACTGAATATTCAATGAAAATTGAGTGTGCCGGGAGCTCGCAGCAAACAAACGTAAATAGACCGCCCTCCATGCAAAGGGTTGCGGTCTATAATGTAATTCTTTTTAAGATGAAGTTCCTTTAAACCCTTGGAAGTCCAAATCTTTCAGAAAGCGATTACTTCCTAGTATGCTCCTTACTCTCTTCGTTACCTTAAGTCCTTTAGGTGTACTGCCTCGTCTATTCAGCAAGATCCATCTAAGACAAGCCCAGGCTTCGAAGACCTCAAGCTCATCCTGCTCCATAAAATTCTCCAATAGATAAGCAGAACGGAACATATCAGCGTAACGCTCGGAGATATGGATTTTCAGCAGAATAAGTGACCATGCAAAATCATATCTAGGATCTCCTAACTGGCCGTTCGTCCAATCGATGACGGTAAACCGCTGTTGTTCCTCTACTATATTTCCTAAATGAAAATCTCCATGAATGATACGATTTTGTTTCATAGGAGTTTGCTCCACTAGTGAAATAAGTGCAAGATTAAGGTCTGCGTGCTCATTCGCTTCAGGAAAAAAGTAATCGATGAAATCGTACTTAGGTAGTTGTATATGTTCAAGCTCAGCGATATCTATTTGATGAATTCTGGCTAAAATACTCGCGAGCTCCTTCATTGTCTTATTATTCACTTTATGAATTGGCGTTCCATCAAAGCTTGTTAAGAACACCTTATCCCCGTTCGGGTTGATCCCCCAGCCCACTGGTTTGGAGACGGCTATTCCTCGCTCGGACAGTACCTCCAATAAACGGTATTGAAACTGAACATCTGGTTTGGAGCTCTTACTCCACGTTTTCAAGACATAGCTCCCCTCATCAGACCTGATCTTTAGAACCTCTGCTTCAAAGCCCTCATCCATTAGATGTATGGTTAAGTTGGCTTCTTGAATAAGTAAGTCATCCATGATTTCTTTGTGTTCTATCCAGTTTACGTTAGTTATAGGGGTTCTCAAGAGTGGTTCTTCCTTTCGAGTGATTGTATATAGCTACGATCTCAATCAAGTTCCCTTCTGGGTCAGCCACAACAGCTTCACGCAGCCCATAGGAATTTTCATGATGTCCCGATAGAATGTGGCCATCTTTCCCATGTCTTTTACAATCAAAGTGATCGCGCCAATTTCCATGAAATCCGCCTACTCTTCTAAATTATTCCTTTTATGATCGTAGATATAGTAGCATAGACGGTAAAATATTGAAATGAAATGTGCAATAATAAAAAGCCCTGTAGAAGTTCTACAGAGCACTTGTTGGCTTGAATCTAACTTCTCTACCTATGTCACTGAATAAAATGCTAATCCGATACTTGAAAAGATAAGCAACAATATGGTAATAAAAACCGCAGATCCTATATACTTATTCTTTTTAGACTTACCCGTAATTGATATTCCTCTTTTTCCAATAAGAGAATATAAAATGAATCCCAATATGGGAGTGGTCGCAATCATTAAGAACACCCAAATCCAAGGATTTATTCCTCGATACAAACAATCGTTGTAGAGCCATAGGCATGATAGCGTTATAGTCAATAAAGCAAATACAACAACTAATACAACTAATGGAATCATAGCTTTCTCCCTCCTTACTTATCACCAAAACAAATAATTAAGCAGGTTCAAGTTTACTCCCCTTGCTCCTGCTTAAAAGTACTAACATACTGCTTTCATCATATTTCTAACTGGTTAACTACTTTGAACGAATATCACAACTATTGTTACCAAGAAAACCTAACCAGTTAGAAATATTTAGTTTAAATTAGAAGCAGAAACAGAAGCACAGTGAGAAACAAATGGAGAAGCAGAAACAACCATACTCTTCTCTCGTTTCCAAATTTTCTACGGATTCATCAGTCCAAAGGGATTCTGTGGCATTTAAAGAATGCATTTACCTTCCACTCCTTTCATTTTGAATTAGCGGAAACAATTGATGGCATAAATGAATTCACATATAACAATAATATTTATTTAGTTACTGTATAAAAGTAACAATAGTTGTCGCATTTGTCATATGAATAATTAATCTCATTCTCTAATCACTTCTAAATCATTATATTTCCTACTGAAAAGAGATATATTTCCTACAAGTACAAACAAAACAGATATAAAAATGATAAATACATACATACTTCCATCAATAATTACATTTCCTTTAGAAATAGCTGAAACAGCAACGGATATAACTACAGAAAATAGAACCAACGACATCGTAAGCGAACATATTATGCTAATTATGGCTTTGATCACAAATTGCTTCACAAGAATTTTCTTACCTATGCCTAAAGACCGGATGATTGCATACTCTTTTCTATTGAGATCATTCATTAAGCTAAGTAAATTAACGTTAAATATGACTGCTGCCACGATGAAAAGAAAACAAATATATTTAAAACTAGTTAAGAATGAATCCATTTTAGATAACAGGTAATCTCCTACTACATTCATGTTAGCAATATAGCTATCCTTCACTTCATTAAGGAATCCATCATCTACTGCTCTTACCAAATAAATTGTATCGCTATATTGATTTTCGGAAGCTTTCAACATCCAATTATTATTGATACCAGCAGAATCGTAGGTTCCTTTTACTCTATAATTCACAGTTTTCTCTTCGTTCGTAATTTCTAAGGTATTTCCAATATTGATTTTATAGGCGTCTGCATATGCTTTTGAAATGAGTATTTCTCTTGGATTTCCTTCAAAGACATCTTGCCCCTCGGTCATTTTAAACTTTGATGTATAATTCTTTTGGTCAATTTCATTGATACGAACCTGTTTGTTGGAGACCTTATCATTTTCTATCTTTGCATCCATATAGTGCATTATCGTGAATGCCTTTATATCACCGGAGTTGACCAACACCTTACTTAGAGCCTCTTCATCACTTGTCTTCATTAAATAGTTATAGGGTAAGGATTGTTGATACCCCATATCAACAGATTCCTTTAAGGTATTTGCTAACCCAAAGCCTATTAGAATAAACCAAAGCATCATGGTTAAATTTAAAATCCCTATTACAAAAACGAGCTTATTTTTTTTGATTTCTTTAAATGTATATAAGGTACTACGATGATATTTCCATACTGGAAGTCTTGTAATCAGCTCAATGAGCAGTAATATCCCTATAAAAATAGCGCATAACGTAATTAATAAAATAAAGTTACTCGCCATGGATGTACCACTACCCAATAAAACTGCATATACGGAAAAGACAACTGGGAGAGATAGCATAATCCCAAAATTTCTTAGCCTATTCCTGTTAGGGAGACCATGATCTCCTTTGACAATAAGAACAGGATCTAGATTGACCATATACTTTAGAGCAACATTTCTGTACAAAAGGAATACAAAAATATTAAAGACTACAAATTTAAGAATATTTATCATATAAGCGGCTGTGTAATTAACACTAATATTTTCCGCAGCTAAAATCATTTTTGCGAGTGGAATGCTGAAAATAACGGACAAAATTAATGGGGTAAAGATCAAAATATTGATCTCTAATTTCATTGCCTTAATAATGTCCTTCATCTTGATAGGAATTAGCATTAACGCAGCAATATCTTTCTGGCTTCTCACAATCAACATCGTAATCCCACTAATCAACACGGCGATTGCTAATAAGTACCCTACTGTACTAATCAAATTCAAAGCCATAATCTGTTTATCTAAGTCTGAGAATAATTCATTTCTTCTATCTTCAATTGTTTTGTATTTATAACCAGACTCCAGGGATTGCAGTTCTTGTTTCAATAACTCTCCGGATTTACCGGAAATAAATACTAATCCAGCGTCAGAATGATAGGAGGTTTCTAAATTTTTAGTCTTGATATAACCAGAAACCTGGGCATCATCCACAACATCAATAGGGAGATATTCTATTCTCGTGATCTTTAAAGCTTTATCTTGTTCCTTAATTCCTATTAGATGGATTGTATCTCCTACATTTAAATGCTGCTTGTTCGCCAATCCTTCAGAGATTACAACCTCATCCTCGGATAAATTTTCGTAACCGGATAGAAGATAGAGCATCATTTGGTTATTTTCATTTTTAAGATAGACAGGGGCTGAATGAACATAGGAGGTTTGAATTCCTTCCTGTTCATATGTGCTTATAGCTTTATCAAAGCTCTTAGAGGGAAAAGATTGTGTGACTACAAGATCAGCAGGGTTAGATTCTTGCATAGCCTGATTAATGTATTCCTGCTTACTCATTCTTATTTGAGGCAAAATAAGCGAAACGGTCATTGTAATTACGATTGAAAGGGCTATAAAAAACATTGACCATTTATTTTGGTTTAGGTTTTTAAGATTATAGAGTTTAAATAATTCTCTATATTTCATTTAACAACCCCTCATTCATTAAATATTGTCGTTTACCCAGACTTCCAATGGAATGATCATGAGTAACTATCACTAATGCGCTGTTATAAGAAGCACTTACTTCTAGAAGGAAGTCCATTATGCTCTTGCCGGTGGCAGCGTCTAAAGCTCCTGTTGGTTCATCACATAGAATCATCTTGGGATTATTAATTAAGGCCCTCGCAATGGCGACTCTTTGCATTTCCCCACCAGAAAGTGTCGGTGTCTTATGACTATGTTTGCTTGTTAATCCCACTCTTTCTAGCATTTCCATTGCACGACTCTTTTTCTTTGCATACGATAAATTTTCATGAATAGCAATAATCAAATTTTCTAAGGGTGACAAACAAGGGATTAGATTTGAGTTTTGAAATACAAGTCCAATATAATCTTGCCTGATCTGTTCGATCTCTTTTCTATTCTTGGTATCAATGGATCTTCCATCCACTAAGATCTGACCCTCTGTTACATCTGTTAACAATGAAATACAATTTAAAAAACTCGTTTTTCCACTTCCCGATTTCCCCATTATGGTGATGAAGTCACCTTGCTCAATGGTTAAATCAATTCCCTTTAGAACATGCTGCACATTTTTATCAGTGCTAAAATCTTTTTTAACATTTACACACTCAATCATTGTGCCTTCAAGCCTCCTTTAATTTTCAAAGTGAGGTAAAGTCTTTTTAAGAAGGATGCCAACAGGCTAACAACAAAAATCACCGGTATAAATAGAATAAATAGGTTATTTAGATCAACTAAAACATTAGATATATTTCCATGTATTATATTTTGCTGTAAGGATATAAATTTGTTGATTAACAAATCATGATTTTGAATTAAGCCCATGACAGAGTACAGAAGTGACAGAATAATCAAACATGTAGTAAGTACATATACACTACTGTAAATACCATACACATATACAGACTTACTGATTGAATAGTGTTCATCCATTTTTCTTGCTCTCTTTGCATTTATTAATTCTACAGTCATCTTTTTGATTGACTTAAACGCTTTGACCTGAATATTTTGAACATTTAGATAATCCGACAACAGCCAGTATCCATCCATTCTTAAGAATGGTATAAGGTTCATCGCCGACGTCATTAGAATAAGAACAATGCCGATAAGTAAAGAAATATTATGCGATATCATATAACACACGAATATTGGAATTGTAGTGAGTACTTGAAAGTACATCCCACTGACATCATTGATAATTCTTTTGTTTTTATCTAAACGCCAAGTATTTGTCATATCAATAAAGAACACAAAATAGGTTAAATAAATTCCGATACCTATTTTCCCAACGTTAACATCGTACTTATAAGCTGCTGTTGCATGCCCCAGCTCATGAATAAACATGGAGAGATACACTAAAAAAATAACAAGAATAGTGTTCAGGTTATTAAAAATATCCGTTGGATATTTTGAAAGATGCATCACCGAAAATACTCCACAAATACTTACAATGATCAGCAATGGGATAACAACCCAACGACTATAGAGTAGATATTTCAGTATTGAATATAGTCCACGGAACTTCGATGACTCAATGATCGGAAGATGTAACCAAAGGTAGCTTTTTTTTTTCTCACCAGATTTGTTAGAGGAATTTGTCATCATATTTTTAGGAACAAGAAATTTTTTAATAAAATAATCGAATTCCTTGTCTGTAATACTAATACCTTTTGCATTGAGATCATTAATAATCTCCTCATTACTGTTCGTTCCATCTAACTTATCAATGATTTCTTTTGCTCTAGGTGATACTTTGATATGGCTGGATTGATCAAACGATAATATATAAAAGCTATTACCGTCTACATCAAGCTCTTGTCTAGTTTCATATTGCTTTACTTGTAGCAGCCCCTCCATGCTCATCACACCTTTTGTAGAATTTGACGCTTTCTTGTATTCACAAAAGCTTTCATTGTATCTTCAATATCACTGCATACAGGACAATCAATATCCTGGTTTATGTCTATGGCTGCTATAGGACAACCCCCACCACAAATCAGACCGTATTTGCATTCTTTGCATTGTGGAATTCGTAGTATAGTTCGATCTTTCCACATTCCCTCAAGATTTGGATCAAGCTTTACACTTTCCCCGTCATAGGATCCGATTTGATGATGCCCCTTACCAGCTAACATTAAGCAAGTAGAAATATTTCCATCGGGAGAGAATACTAAATTACCACCAGAAGTAGCCTCACAATAATTTAGCTTCCAAGGTTTCATTTGATTATTTGAATCAAAGAAAGATTGTAGGTAATTCACACATGGAGAAACAACCATTTTAATAATTGAATCTTCAGATCCTAATGTGGGTTCGATTTCTAGAACTCTGGAGTATAACTCACTTTCTTTCATAGAGTTGTTCGAACCGTCACAATATTCTAATACTGGTGCTACATAAGGGTATACATAGCCTGATTCCACCCATTTCTTTTCTTTGATAAACTGGACCAAATCGCTTAAAGAATCGATATTATCTTGATTTATGTTTGTTCGTAAATGCGTTTTTATTTTCATTTCAATCAGTAAATCAATACTTGATTCGATGAGATCAAAGGTTCCTCTTCCACTCACTCCAATTCGTCTGACATCATGAATAGACTTTGAACCATCCAAGGTGATCTGAATGATGACATTATCATACATTTTCAAAAGCTTACTGTAGTATTTTATTGTTGTTCCATTCGTTACAATTCTCACTTCGATGTCCCTTGCTTTTGCAAAATCAAGTGTCTTTTGTACAATTGGCATGTTTTGAGGTAACAAGGGCTCTCCTCCAAACAAGGAAATCGATGTTTTTGGCGTGTCAATCTCTGTTTGTGCAGTAATGCAAGTATCAATATAATTAAGAATTATAGTTAGTTGTTCTTCAGTCATTACTTTTTTATTACTTAGATTCTCGTCCCCCTCAAAGCAATAGGTACATCTTAAATTGCACCCCATCGTGGGACAAATGGTAAAGCTGCGAACTAGATTTTTCTCAATATACTTTTGATGTATCTCAGCATACTTTCTTATGAATTCTTGTTCTTTCTCTTTTTGTTCAAACACGTAGCCCCTCTTAATTAAAGTTTGCATCAGCTCATCTTTATCATCAAAATTGGAATATCCCTTCTTCATTTCCTCAATCCGTTCATACGTATCTGAATCAATAATGTCAAATGCACTAGAGATTGTATTTATTAATAAGATACTCTCATCATCAAGTTGGAAATCCATTACTCTATCCGTGAAATACAATTTTTCCATCCTCCTATTTCACTTTTCATTTTTATTAGTGGGAACTATTCGTCACATTTCATTCCTTATGTTGAAATCATAAACCAATATTTTCTGTTTTTTTGTTGCTCGTTGTAATCGGCACAATACTCGTTGTAATCTGCATAACAAAAAGGCGATTTCCCATTCAATTGTTTTGAATGGGAAATCGCTGCCTTTTGTTCTTATGGAATTGGTAAAACTACGATTGAATTAAAATAGCCCTCATCGTACGAAAAGTCTGAGTATCCTTTTAACTTTTTGACTCGTTCATTGATACTGCTGATTCCAATGCCGTACCTATTTTTCCCTTTTTCAGAGATTAATCGCCCATAGGAGAAGTCCACATTCACATGATTCGATGAATTTACAATGATTATGAATAATTTACCTTCACTAAACTTTATTTTAATTTCAATTTCCTTTTTTATTTCTTCTGTTAATCTAAGTACGGCTTCAACAGCATTATCTAAAAGATTCCCTAAAATGGCTGCTAGATCAATGGTATGCTCTATAAATAAGTCATGAGGAACTTGGAGGTCTAAAGTGCATTCTATATTATACTTTTTGGTTTGTTCTAGCTTACTATTAAGAATGGCATCGATGGGTATACATCCGGTTAATAATCTATATGAAAATACATTGGTTTTCAATAACTCCTGTAGCTCCTCTTTTACCTCGTCTGTTTTTTTTCTCTCCAATCCATAGGCTATATTTAATAAAATATTTTTCAGATCATGTTTTAGCTTAGACATTTCCCTTTGATTCTCTAAGCTCTCTTCGTAATATTTATTTTGTGTCTCCATTATGGAGTACTTATGTATTAGAAAATTTTTTCCTTCTAAACTGTTGTAGATCAGCATGATGCATACATTAACAATTAACAAAAAAATACATGGAACGAATTGATTAATATCTTTATATTGGAAAATCCAATATATACTCAATAAGGATAGACAGGGAACAATGCTTAATAACAAACATTCCTTATTACTTAATCCGATCTCATTATCAGATCTAAAATAGAGTAACAGCTTTGCTGACAACATCACAATTAACAACGATAAAAAGTTTGCACTAAAATATACGACAAGCATAATAAATAACTGGCCTTCAAATTTTTGATCATAATTATATGTAATAATTGACAGAGCTAAGTCTGCAAGCGTAGTTATCAGCGTAAAAAAGATAATGTGGTAAATCTTTCGAGCCATTGATCCGTAGAATGAGTACAATATACAGATGCTTAAAAGAACAACAAATAAAAGCAACCTGACCATAGCGTTTGTGTCATTAGACAATAATTTTATGATTCCCATAGAAAGAAAGGTTAAAGAATAGAATTTATACTTTGAGATTCTGAGGTTAAGAAATCCATTAAAATAAATAGAAATTGATGTAACCTGAACAAGCGTATAGAGAATAGCTAGAATCGCAATGCTAATAACCTCAATATGTCTCAAAAGCCAATCCTCCTTTTTATGAAATGGTTATAGGCATCTTTAACTATTTTCCTCTGCCCTCTACTAATTGCAAAACTTTCCTTATTGGTGAGAATAATATCAGTCCCTGAAACAATATGTATGTAATTTAAATTTAAAATGGTGCCTTGATTTACTTTTATAAAGGATAATGGATCAAGCATTTCTTCAATATCTTTTATTGTGCCATAGAATGAAAATTCGTCATTAACGGTTACAACATGTATAATCCTACCTTTCTCAGAGGAAATGGATAGAATCGTGTCACTTTTAATTTGATAGTTAAGATTTTGAGTTTTGAAGAATAAGTACTGGTTATTCCTTCTGACCTCATCAATGGCGTGAAGTAATACTTTACTTATTTGTTCTTCTTGTATAGGTTTTAGTATGTATCGAAAAGGTGAAACTTCAAAGCTTTCCATAGTGTAATTGTCATAGCTGGTAACATAAATGATAATCATATTTTTGTCTATTTTTCTAATTTCCCTAGCGACCTCGATTCCATTTAGAATCCCCATTTCAATATCTAAGAATAATATTTGATACTCTTCGTTTCTAGCATTTAAGGCTTTCAATAATGATTTTCCGGATTCATAAATGTCAATATCTAACTCTATGTTTTGATACAAGACCAGACTATCCATAATGATCTTCTCTAATTTGGAGCTATGTAATTGCTCATCATCACAAATACAAATTCTTATCATTCCCCTAAACTCCCTCTGTTGAAATAAAATAAAGAAATTAAAATTTCAATATATGCCTATAGTTATGTAAATATTACCTTATTAGTATTAATTCAACAAAGTAGGTCTGAAGTCCTTGCAAAATAAAAAAAACACCTCCTAGAATTTATCAGATAGGGATTATCCAATGTTTATTCTAAGGGTGTTGTTTATTACTCGTGCAAAACAAACTGCGCAATATTCTTACAATGATCACCAATTCGCTCCAGATTGGTTAGCAGGTCGAGGTAAATTGAGCCCGTTCCGACGGAGCATAAATTTTTATGCAGCCGTTGAATATGATTCTTACGATATTCGACCTCCAGCTCATCCAGCTTTAATTCAAATTGAAGTACTTCTTTGGCTGCTTCCTTGTCTTTATGCTCAAGTGCAACCAATGCTTTATTCACAGCATGATTAGCAACTTCCATCATTTCCTTAAGCTCAGCAGCCGCTTCGGCTGACAACTCCAGCTTGTTCGTCATTCTAAATTCGCCCAGCTCCACAATATTCTCAGCGTGGTCACCGATTCGTTCCAGATCACTTACGGTTTGGAACCAGCCTGTGGCATTCTCAGATTCTTTCGGAGAAAGACCCTTCTGGTGAATTTTCACGATATAATCGGTAATTTTACGGTTCAGCTCATTCACTAGCTCTTCCTTCTGAAGAGCCTGCTCTGCGGATTTGGTGTCCTTATTGAAAAAGAACCCTGTTGCATCCTGAAGTGATTCAGATGCATATTGGCCCATTCGGACAATCTCATGCTGAGCTTGACCAAGAGCCATGGCAGGCGTCGCGAGAAGACGTTCGTCGAGATAAATGGCTTTGAACTGAATCTCCTCCTTTGTGCCCGGAATGGCCTTAGTTACGATCCAAGCCAGTACTGGAATTAGGGGTAGGAAGATAAGTGTATTCGTAACATTGAAAAACCCATGAGCATAGGCAATCTGCATACGGATATTCACACCTTCTCCAACCCAGAGGACAATGTTATAAACGACTGGTAGTAGAATCGTAAAGATAATCGCCCCAACAATATTAAAAATAACGTGCACGAGAGCCGTCCTTTTAGCAGCCACCGACGCACCGATCGATGCAAGCACCGCCGTAATGGTGGTTCCAATATTGTCACCGAACAAAATCGGTAAAGCTCCACGTAGACTAATCATGCCCTCGTCAGCAATTGTCTGCAATATACCAATCGTTGCACTAGAACTCTGTACAATCATTGTAAATAACGTACCCACAAACAAACCTAAGACTGGTTGGTGAGACAGATCAATCATAAAATCTGTAAATGCCGGCAACTCCCGAAGTGGTTTAAGTCCCCCTCCCATCGTAGCTAAGCCGAGAAACAAAGTTCCAAATCCAAATATAATCTGTCCAATATACTGGTAACGCTTTTTGTTAATGAAGAACAAGAAGAAAGCACCGACCGCAATAATGGGAAGGGCTTACTCTTCAATCTTAATTCCTACAATAAATGCAGTCATTGTTGTTCCGATATTGGCGCCCATGACCACACCAATGGCTTGCCGCAAAGTCATAAGCCCCGCGCTAACAAGTCCGATTGCCATAACAGTTGTCCCTGTTGACGATTGTATCAATACAGTTACGCTAATCCCGACAAGAACACCCAAAATCGGATTGGATGTATACTTCTCGAGCAAACCGCGCATTTTATCCCCTGCGGATTTTTGAAGCCCATCCGACATGTATTTGATACCGAATAGAAAAATGCCAAGTCCACCAACAAACTTAAATATTAAATCCTGCCAATCCAATAGGTAAATCCTCCTCTAGTTGTTGTTTTAAACCCGTTTTATTTTAGCATATCATATAAAGATTATGAATTATCTAAATATAGACATAGGTTACGAATCTCAATGTTGGCTACAACACATAGCATGATCTAATTTCAGGATGCCTAACCCAATTTATATATAGTGAGATCCTTTTCAAAAATATCGCAGCAAAAAAGCTCAAGCTTCGGCAGGTTAGCCACAAGCTTGAGCTTCTTCAGTATTACTAGTCGCCAATAGTTCTAATAAGCGTGTCAAACGGATCTAATTCCAGAGTTTGTTCTCCATACTCCGTATGAATCGTCGTTTTTTGAAGTTGATCGCTATTGTTAATGACTACGAGGATTTTACTTTCTGGATAATAAGCACATTCTGTATATAAGTTATCCGTAATGTATTTTGTCTCCGTGAACTCATTACCCGCAAAACGAATCAAATTCAGCAGCAATCTTGTATTCTCAAAGCTGAAGGTGAAAGAAGGCAGGTAGATCCCTTTTCCTTTACCGAAGTCATGCGTGGATAAGGTTATCCTCCCATCCGTTTCATTCACAACCGCTGCTGCTCCATCAGTAAGATAAATGTTATTTTTGGGTGTAATGTTAGCCCCATCAGGCACTAAACCAAGCTCATCTTTAACGTCATATGTCCATTTTCCATGGGCGACTCTGGAGCCTGTATCCTCATCCAGTCCAAGAACATGTGCCATTCTAAAAAAATGGTCATACCCTTCAAGCGCCGAAGGCTGATTCACGCCTATAAAAGCACCACCTTTATAGACCCACTCTGTTAGCAAATCCACGCACTTACTGTCATCCCAGCGTTCTCCACCACTCCATGCTGAACCTGCAGAGCCGGCATTGATCACTACATCACAATCTTTTAAAATTCCCTGCCGGATATCTTCAAAATCAATAAACTGAACTTCAAACGGCAATCCAGACAAAGCCTCGTTGATATGAATCAAATCATGCATATGCGTTTCATGGAAATGCCCGGACAAGGTCCATGATCTCAATTTGCCCCAAGCGTGCAGAATGGCTACCTTTGTCTTAAGGTGATACGGGTTACCTTTATGATGCAGCTCTTTAATGTCTCTGAATTCACCGGCAATCTTTTCGATGTAATCACAGAAATCCGGATAAGGCTCTACAAGATGCAAATATCCACCCAATCCAATTCGGTCTATCGGCTCTCTGAGCAGAGCACGCCGGATATTAATCCAATACTTTTTGGCATCTAGTGTAGGATTCCCTCCCTCCATAAAGGTAGGCAGGCCACCTAAACCAACCGGAAATAGGTAGGGATGCAGCCGAATCTCGTGGGTATCTACTTTTACACCTGAACACATTCTTGCCTCGAACCCTGAGAACACACATTTAATCATCCCGTCGAAGCCAAATTCTTCAAATCGATCATTGTAAGGCTCCATGCCAACCCAACTGTCATCATAGAAGACATACGCCAGCTTGTCGTGCTTATGCACGATATCAATTAATTTCTTACTAAATTCGATGACAAAATCATTGATAAATGCCATCCAGTCCAGCTTGCGCTGCTGCGCCGGGATATGACTGACCCGATATTTTCCACCATTCACAAAATCCTCAGCCGTGAGCGAATACCCATATTTGCGGGCAAACAGATCAAGTGCTCTTGCGCTTACCGTAAAATCATATGAACCCCAATCCGAGAACAAATGCCGATTGCGTTCATTGCTGCCCCAAATCCAGGCGAAATTATAAAATAGGGATGTAAACCGGACAACTGTTGTTTCCTGATGCTTATGACACCAATCTTCGATCCAATGGAGCAAATAGTTCTGCGTTTCAACATAGATGGGATCAATCTGCATCAGATGCTCTTTTTCCCAGTGATTCGTGGTGTGGTTGTACATGGAGATCTCTTCCCAAATCCGGTAGACCATGAAGCTAACCGTATACTTATGCCAAGGCGAAATACCAGTAACGACTACATTTCCTGATTCCCGTTCATAATTCCACTGTTCTTTCGGAACCTCTTCACCAGACGTTCGGTCAAAAACCTGCCAGTACTTAAACGCCTCTTTGGAGTCATTTACTCGGAATTGCTCAGCGAAAAAGTCCTCCATCAAATAGATGGATAAATAATCTTCGACCGCTACCTTCGGATTGGTAATTAAAAAGCTCTGCTGTAGCTTATCAGAGTTTTGAGTTGCCCATTCATTATGATCTCTGATGATACAGATTGTAGAATAAATGCCGTATCCTGCGTTGATAATCTCATCGGATAACTGTGTACCGTCACTGTCACGGATGACATCGGCACCCCACCGTTCAGCTAACGCTAAGGTCAGTGCCTCATAACCGGATTCGCCCGGTAGTGTAAAGGCCCCCGTTGTATTTGTGGACAACTTGGATCCCTCCTATTTAAGCATATCGGATAGAAAAGAAAGTGCTAAGCCTTGCCCCCAGCCTTGAATCCAGTCTTTTGGAATATTGCGATAACCTTCCCGGTCCTTCATAACCGCTGTTCCGCCGGATACTCCCAGTACACGTCCATCCTCGCTGATATTACTTAGAACACCCTTCAGTGCCTTTTGCACATATTTGGTATGCAGCGGATTGCCGTTATTGATCATTGCAGCCGCTATCCCGCAAGAGGCAGATACTTCTTCATAAGACTCTTCGTCATCAAGCACTGTCCGCCACAGGCCATTCTCCGTTTGCACAAGCTTGAGTGCGGCCAGTTGATCGCGAAGCGAGCACTCCACATCCATACATTGCGGATACAAATACCAGTCTTTCAAAAGCTTTTTGACTTGCGACATGGTATATGCGCCCCAAGCATTTGCTCTGCCCCAATATAGTCCGGACATATGATCCAGCTTCACATTATTGTAGCCATGGTACCAGAGGCCGCTGCTAGGGTCTTGCAGGTATTTGATATGCCAGTAATATTGATTCAGGGCATCCTGGATCATTTCCTGATCGTTTAATTTACTTCCTACACGTAGCAGAAAAAATGCCGCCATAAACAAGGTATCTGCCCATGCCTGTTCTGGAAAATCATTCGAGACGGATACGGTATGCTGAAGAACATGATCACCGAATCTAAGGGCATGGTGCTGAAGATAATCCACCTTACTCATCACAATATCCCAATATTTCTGGTTGCCTGTTTCTTCATACAAGGTGATCAGCATATGACCCATGGCACAAGTGTTTACCGTCCAGTCCGGCAGGCCCAGCTCGATGTATTCATCTGCCCACTGGATAAGCATATCCAAATACTCTTTATTTCCGGTGGTCTGATAGGCTCTGGTTACCCCATAATAAGCCACCCCACAAGGCCAGTCCCATGTTAAATCCATCGTCATTGTTTTTCTAACGACTTTGCCGATAACGCTTAGAATCTCTTCTCTGTCATAAGTTAATTGAAGCATCTTGATTCTCCTCTCTTTCGCACAAGCCCCCATTGGCGCTTGAGAGCTGTCCGTACTATTGTAAACGCTTTACTAATTCTATTGTAAGGAGTAAAATGGTCTGATTCTAAGCATATTCATAACTAAACTGCGCAAATTCAACCATTTATGGTACAAGGACAGGGTGAGTCGCAATTCCGGTGAATGTTTGGACTTCCGGCCGCTGTTGTCGTAAGAATTTCTTGATTTGTATCACTATTAGTGGTTGAAATCCGGAGACTGCTTATGCTTCCGAAGTGAGCTTTCCTATGGAAAGCTTTCAGGCGGACGCTACGCTCCTACAGTTCCAAAATTCCCCTCCACCGCTCTTTTCCCTTTCCTCAAGTTGTAAAGTACATCTATATAGTTGAACTTGAAAGTTCTTTCACCTATAATCTTCACAAATCAACGGAATGGGAGCAAAGCACCCAATATGCCCAGAAAAAAGAAGCCCGTCATTGAATATCGCCACTACAGCTTGCCGATAAACTTCCCTATTTTACTGTTAAGCGGTGAACGTTGGAAGATTTCCGATATTAAAAGTGGACATCTCCATTTTCATAACCATTTAGAGATTGGCATCTGTCATTCGGATAGCGGGATCATGGAGATCAAGGGAGAAGCTGTGCCTTTTAAAGCCGGAGATGTGACCTTCATCCCTAGGTATCTGCCTCATACAACATATAGTTCGCCAAATGAGGCCAGTCTTTGGTCATATATCTTTTTTTCACCTGAGGAACTCTTTCAGCATTCATTCAAAAGCGCTTATAGTGACTTCGAGCCAAATTTGTGGGCGATCAAGGGAATGAACTGTATTGTGAACAAGGAGGAACATCCCAAGGTTTATACCCTTGCGACATCGGTCGTAGAGGAATTGAAGCACAAAAATCCTTACTATCAGGAAAGCGCTTATGGCTTATTATTATCCCTTTTTATAGAAGTTCTTAGAATCCATTCCCGGAATGAACTCTTGGCCGAGCAAGAAACAGAACATAATCTAAAAGGTGATTTTGTCATCGCTCCGGTTCTGGAGTACATCACTAAAAACTATATGACACCTATGTCCATCAATGATCTGGCTGATCTATGCCATCTAAGCACCACTCATTTCCGTAGAAAATTCCATGAAATCATGGGAAGCGCACCTCTTGATTTTCTAAACAGCACCCGCATTGAAGAGGCCTGTAAGCAGTTAAAAAGCACGGATGCTTCCATCCTCTCCATCTCTGAACGAGTCGGTTTTCAGTCCATCTCCAGCTTCAACCGATGTTTCTCCAAGCTAATGGGCGAATCGCCCAAGCAATGGCGCAAAGGCGCACATACTGAAGCGCAATCCGCAAAGGCATCTATATTGGAGTTTACGGGGTGGGTATAGGGAAAGGGAGTTCCCTGTCTACTCTATCTCACAAAATCTGCTTCATGCGACCCACCTACCTTTAGCATTTGGCAAGGGAGAGTTTATTTATAATACAAAAGAGAGTCCCCGGTAACCACTTTTTTTGGCTGTTGGAAGACTCTCTCACTATTAGGTTCTGCTATTAAGTTATTTTGATTTCTTTACAGTCGCCGATTTAACTTGAAATGCTCCATTTTTGTAAGCAAGAACAGCGGTTTCTTCGCCTTTAATTACGGAAGTAGCTTCACCATGAATCGTTCTTTTTGCTACAATCTCATAGACTCCGTTTTTATCTACATCAATGGCTTTCATTGAGTTGTAGAGCGAGCGTTTGCCATTCACTTTCACGTACTCGTTAAGAAGAACTTTCACACTACTATCTTTGAAGGATACTACGTAAGCATTAGTGCTGCCGTTGTTACCGCCAGAGTATACAGTAATCATGACATCTTTAGATTTATCTCCGTTAAAATCTCCAACGAAGTTGATTTTTGGTTGGTAACCCGTGAAGCCTTTGATATTACTGTTGATCACTTTTTTAGTTTTTCCTTCAATAACGACGATGTTGATATCTGTAATCAGACCACCATTAGCGGCATCCTTGTTACCAATCAGTAAGACATTATCCGCAACACCATTTCCAGTTACATCCACTTGTTGCTTCGCAAGCAGGATTGTTTTTGCTGTTGTTGGAATTCCCTTAAGCTCAAAACGTTTACCAACGGTGAAATCACTTGTTGTATTTGTGGCTGGTGTAGTGACTGGCTTGCTATCACCTTTAGTTGTTTCTGTACCCACAACCTTGAAAGCACCATCTTTGAAGGTGAATGTTGTTTTTTCTTCACCTAGAATTATAGCTTCAGCATCACCGCGAATTTTTCTAGTCCCAACCAGATCATATACACCATCTTTATTAGAATCCACTTGCTCTAAAGCATTGAAAAATGCGGGTTTGCCATCCACAACAGGCTTTACACTCAAAAGTGGTTGTACCTTATCTCCTGCAAAAGATAATATGTAAGCATCTGTCGTACCATTGTTACCTCCAGAGAATGCTGTAAACATTACATCATTTGCTTTGTCCCCGTTGAAATCACCAATCCATTTAATTTCTGGTTTGTAACCATCGAAACCATTGATCTTTGCATCTTTCACTACGTTTGTTTTACCATCGACAACAACCAGATTGATGTTACTTACATAACCAAGCTCATCTGCTTTATCACCGATCAAATAAACTTTATCTTGGGCGCCGTCTTTGTTAACATCGTTAACTTGTTTTCTGATAAGAACGGTTTTATCTGTTGTTTTCACACCTTGCAATGCGAAAGGTTGTCCAACAGTCAGTTCACCAAGTGCAGGTTGCTTAAAAGGGTCTTCTTTGGTGATTTCTGTTTTGCTAACTTTGAATTCGCCATCTTTGAATGCGAACCATACTTTTTCATAACCTGTTACCTCAGAAGTAGTCTTGCCATGGATACTTCTGATTCCAAACAGCTCACTCACACCATCATTCTCCATATCAACCGCTTCTAATGTTCTAAATAAAGCCCGCTCACCTTTAATCTTCAGGTCCCCACCTAGAATAATGGAAGGTTTCTCGTTCTTAAAGCTTACGATTCTGGCATTGGTAGATCCTTTGTTACCCCCTGAGTACGCGGTTATCATTACATCAAGTGCATGATCATTGTTGAAATCACTCACATAGCTGATTTTCGCGTTGGAACCACCAAAGTCTTTAATACCAGCGTTTAACACTTTGTTAGTTTTGCCGTTTACAACGATGAGATTAACATTGTCGAAGTCACCAAAGCTATTGGCATCACCGATAAGATATAAAGTGTCTTTAACTCCATCCAATTCTAGATCAACAGCTCTTGTTCCCAGCAATACTGTATTTGCTTTCGTTTGAACACCAGTAAGTGTAAACTTTTGTCCTACTTGATTGGTGGATGGTGTTACTGCTGAACTGGCTGGTGTTGCGACAGGATTTGCCATGGCTTGAGATGAGAACGAAGCTACAGCTGCTACACATAATGCAACGGATAATGTTTTCTTAATTTTCATTGTGTTTCCTCCGATGGTTTATAAAGGTTGCGGTCGAATACAGACTCATTATAATCCGAGAAATATAGGACAGAGTGACGGTAAGGTAACATTATCCTATTGAAATAAGACAATAACTAAATAAAATATCCAATTCAGAGGAACATCAGAGGCTAGAAAATGAAAATTCATTTCGAATAGAGTAGTAGGAAAACAAAAGAAAACGCTTTCATAGTATATTCTATAGCTTTTTCAACAATTCTACTTTTTTTAATCCTTTGATAACAATTCTGTAAATCACTTTGTTCCAACTGACGTGCAAATCTTTTCTAAGGCTACAGCTCCTGGAACTCCTCCAACAAGACGATCTCTTCTCCTCGTTCTTGTCTTACTTTAATATTTTCCTTCCCCCAAGAACACATAACATCCACGATCTTGTTGGCTGTCACGCCATATTCCGTGAGGCTATATTCAACTTTTGGCGGCATCTGCTGGTAAACGAATCTTGTGACAAGTCCATCCCGCTCAAGTTCACGAAGCTGCTGAATCAGAACCTTTTGTGAGATGCCCTGAATATTACGCTGTAATTCACTTGTTCTTTTGGCACCGGACATCAATAAGCAAATGATCAAAGCTTTCCACTTACCGCCGATGATTTCTAGTGTTGCCTCTATACCCAGATTATATTGTTTCATAGAATAACACCTCGTTCATGCTGATCAGATTACGCTTACTCAAAATTTCATTGTTGCATATATTTTTTTCCGAGTCCAGTACGTACTTCGAAGTAACCATCTTACTTTATGGTGTGTATTTTCTTTTTTTAAAACCTGCAGGATAATGATGATATTCATAAATAATATAGGCCGAAGAACGGAGATTCATAATGAAAACTCTGGTGATTCTGGCGCATCCGAACCTTGAGAATTCGAGGGTCAACCAGCGCTGGAAAGAAGAACTGTTGCAATATCCAAATGAGATTACCATTCATGAGCTTTATAAAGAGTATCCTGACTGGTCTATTGATGTTCCTAGAGAGCAGAATCTAATGGAAGCCTATGACCATGTGATCTTTCAATTCCCGTTATATTGGTACAGTTATCCCCCACTATTGAAAAAATGGTTCGACGATGTACTTGCCTACGGATGGGCTTATGGATCAAAAGGCGACAAGCTTAATGGGAAAAAGTTAGGGCTTGCCATCTCCATCGGAGATAAAAAAGAAAACTATCAGCCAGAAGGCTCTGTTTCTTTTACCGTAGACGAAGTGATTGCCCCCTTTAAAGCCAGTGCCAAGCATGTTGGTGCAGAAGCGCTGCCGTATCTGGCTGTCTTTGGAGCTTCATTTCAAGCCAGTGATGAAGAAATTAATACTAGTGCAAAAGAATATATCAACTATATCTTCAAATACCAAGGGCAATTCCATTCAATGCATAGCTGATACAAATACAAAATGGGCTATCCCTAGTCTTAATCAAAGACTTTCAGGATAGCCCATAACAAATAAGTCTAAAGCGTCTCTGTAGTGAGTGTGAACCCTTCGATCACGGCATCTTCGTCGACCTCAATCAAGATGCAGCGTCTCCCATGATAATTCACCTGTTTCACATACTTTAAATCCTGCGGGCTGACCGAAATCGTAGCTACCTTTGTTTCGATCTTAATCGATTTGGTAGTGAATTTCGGCATCACACTGCTCGCCTTCATCTCATAATGCTTATCGTCAACAATCGTTTCAAACGCCCGCTCTACTTTTTCCATCGTCACATCTTCTACACCACTTACCTTCAGCACGCGTTCCACATCTCTATAATCAAGCTTCGGAGGTTCCTCCTTATCATCGTTGGTTTCGATGACCTGGTTGATTTCCTCGTACAGCTGAGCAATGGTGGTCGCGTCAAGTTGTTCCCCCGCCACTTCCTTCACGATGTCTTCGAAGATAGCTCTCTCTTCCAGTGCCGTCACGGATCTTTCGGCATTCAAGACATCCCCAATGAAATGCGGATCTGGAAAGTTCGATTTTCCTGTGCAATACAGAATGCGGTTCACATCGGAATAATTATCCGTCACGCTTGGGTAAAAGAAGCCCTGCTCCGGCGTACTTAACTTGACGATCGGATCTACAATGACATTGTATTTGAATTCCCGCTCCACATAATCAAATAAGAGAGCTTTCCGTTGCTTCTCTGTAGAATTCACGCTGCATAGAATAAATGGATGCGCGAATAGTTCATTTTTCTCACTTTCCTCGGCTTCGTCGTTTCTATCTTTGGTCGGACGGTAATATTGTCCGCGAACGAAAGTGATTACCGTGTCGCGTTCATAATGGGTATCCGCCATCATTCTGTCCACCAACAGCAGCATCAGATCCTGCCATTCATCCGGATCCCCTGTCACCAAAGCTTGGTGAAGCATCACCTGTGCTGGCTCCTCCGCTTCCGCCTGAAACTTTAACTCGAACAATTTCTGATCCAGTTCGCCGGTTAAGAGTTTTTTGAAATTGCCCATATACAGCTCCTGCTTCTCTCTATCCACCATTCCAAACGGCAGGCGCTCCCAATGATAGATCTCATTGCTTTCCTTCATAATATACACATTGAGAATATCGTAAATATTCATTAAATCGTGATCGAGCTTAAATTGCTTGCGAATATGCGCGACTTCTTTCTTCATCATGATTCGTTAGACAACTCCTAGGAAAATAAATTGGTCTTTTCAGTATAAAGGATAAAAAAAACCTTCGCTATATTAGTTGAACTTAAGATTTTTCTATTAAGGTAAGTGCGTGACTGCGGTGAATGTTTGGACTTCCGGCCGCTGTTGTC
>NZ_NFUX01000168.1:0-602 GCF_002264385.1 Paenibacillus sp. VTT E-133280 | reverse complement strand
AGATTACCATATGTTATAAAAAATGGATATTACATCTTGGTGTTAAGATGAAGGAAGGTCAAAAAGACGGGGCGCCCCATCAGCCATTTCAAGGCTCTTGGAACACCCCTTGTATTGTCACAGTCCCTTAGAGCCATCTCATAAATCTTTTGTGAGACAGTTTAACTTGATTACGTTCAGCCCATTTGGTTAGTTCTTTCATTCCCCTGTATTCCTGTTCAAGAAAACTAAAACATAATTTATAGGGAGCAAATTTATGATCTACAGGTTTAATCCCTATTACAGGTTTGAAATAGCCCTTTACATAAATATTCTCAATTCGGTTTGCTTCAATTTCTTTATTTTCAACTATTATTGAGTCCGGAAGAATCTTGATTTCAATGAACCTTCTAATCGTAATGATCCTATAGAGCAATACGATTACAACTATCAGACAAAAGATTACCCAAAAAAATCCGATATATGAAAGTACTTTACCATCCATATTATTTATGACGCTTGTCAAAAGTATGCCACTTGAAAAAATCATTGATAGCAGAAGTGACATTAAAGAAGGACGACTCACCTCGTATACCCCTATATGATCCATGTGCCCCTCCTTT
>NZ_NFUX01000122.1:0-9901 GCF_002264385.1 Paenibacillus sp. VTT E-133280 | reverse complement strand
ATTTCCACAACGTGGTTCGCGAGCCAAGGAGGCATATTCCCGTGCTCGATAAGATTACGGAGCAGTACTTGGGGTTCCATGTTGATGTAACTTATCGGTCGATTAAGCAGGGCCGATAGTCGACTCGCAATCTGGGGATAACTGAAAATCTCCGAACCAGTAAGAGTATATATATGGCCTGATACCTCGTGGTTGGTCAGAACTTCTGCAGCAACGTCTGCAATATCGCGACAGTCAATGAAGTTACATGGTGAATCACCCATGGAGCCGAAGAAAATATTTTGGGTTGTGATCGTTGGTGCAAAGCGCATTAAATTTTGCATGAACGCATAGGGGCGCAATACGGTGTGGGTGAGACCCGATTCTCTCAGCGTTTTCTCAATTTCTTGATGCCAGCCCGCTACGGCCACTGGAGAGCTCTGCTCAAAGGCTGGACTTGATATTTTTACGATGTGTTTGATTCCAGATTCGACGGCAATCTGAATGATTGAATTTTCCAATTCGATTTGTCTTGGACTGTTGGACATGGCAAGGAAGAGCTGGCTAGCATCATTAAACGCACGGCGCAGCGATGTGGGGTCGGAAGCATCCACCCTTGCGACCTCGGTAGTCGATCGGCCTTTTTCTCCGATCTGATCGCGCAACTTCTCTGGCTCTCTGCTTAGAGCCCTCACAGGTATGCCAAGATCAACCAAACGTTCCAAAAGTGCACTACCTATCGTACCTGTTGCTCCCATAATAACTATCATTTCTCACTTCTCCTTTTAGATGAAAAATTAGTTGTGACTTCAAGTCGCCACCGCCATGTCACTATCGTGCTTGCTATGAATCCTGACAACGGGAAATCGATCCAGACACGATTTACCCAGGCCAAGTGATTACTCGGAATCATACTTTCAACAGAAACAGATGTCACCCATGCAGCGTATAGTCCAAATGAGGACCCGGCCAATGCGAATACCCCTACCACAACCAAGTGAGGTGCACCGATGACCCATTGCAAATGGCCCACTCGGCTACGCAACAAAAGGCCAATCATCAAGGCCATCAAAGCTGATGCACCACCAATAGTGGTCAATGCCGCTATTTGAAGCCCCCTATCTGCAGTAACCAATCCCCCGATACCTGCCATAATAGCGGGAGCCATATAGGCCATTACAACTTCACGCCATAGTACAAAAGTCTTTTTCTTGGAACCGACAGCCTTGATGTCATAAACACCATCTGTCCGCTTCGGGTATTTCATCTGGTTCATTTACTTGCTCCTTTCTTCTTTGAAGTAGTCCAACGATTACGTTCAGCGAGATATAATTAGGCACCTAACTATATAAGAATAAAAATAGGCTAGCTTCACTAGCCCATTCTACTCATTACTGATGTTTCCCTTTGGTTTCGAGCCTAGTTCACCCGTAAGTGCTGAGATGCCTTGTGTAACTCGGTCTAGCAAGTCAAGAAATACGCTGCGCTCTTCGATATTGAGTAAGCCCACCATTGCTTCCAGCCGAGCGAAATGCTCAGGTGCCATTTCGCGTAGCTTTTTCGCTCCTTCTTCCGTTAAAATGACTGATTTCTGACGCCCATCGTCTGAGCTTGATCTCCGAGATACTAGCCCATCTCGTTCAAGAATATCGATAAGACCAGTCACTGTTGCACGTGTAACGCCTAAATGCTCCGCTAATTTCGAAGGCAACTCTTCTCCTTCGTTATCTTCAAGATCAGCCAATAAACGATAACGCCCTGTTGATAAACCAAATCTAGAGAAATGAATTTCCGAGGCGTGTCCAAGCATGGCTCCCGCTGCCATTAGCCTTGACGCGACGAGTATAGCTTGTGCGTCTATGTCTAGGTTATAACGATCAATCTGACGCTTGGATTGTACAAGCGAGGGAATAGCCTCAATGTCACTTACTTTTTTATTATTGTTGTTCATATGTGTAGTATGGTTCCTAACTACTTTTGTGTCAACTCATTTTTTATAACTCATCAACTCTGGAGTTATACCGTTGGATTTGGTTAGAACTCTTTATTTCTCCCAAAGCTCGATCAGTCGACCTTCAGGATCTTCAATCCAAACAAACTTTCCAAATTCACTAATTTCTTTTTTCTTTGCAAATGGTATACCAATATGCTCAAGATGCTTAATAGTCTCGTCTAGATTATGTACTTGGAAATTTAACATCACTTGTTGTTCTGTTGGAAAATAACTGTCATCCTCGGTAAAAAAAGAAAAGATAGTCTCATTTCCTGATTGGGGCTTTATCACAGTCCCATTCCAATGATCTATTTCAATCTTCAAGACCTCACTGTACCATTTTTTATAACTTCAAGATTCTTAGTTCTCCAAAAAATTCCTCCGAAACCATTTATCCTCGTACTTATCTCCTGTCTGTCATCAATTGTTTAGCTATCCGTTCTCAATAAATATTCGAGATTTAAATTTGAGTTCCTTTTTCAGCTATCTTGCCCACTAATTGAACAAATAAAAACTACTACCGTAGCAACCGCTACTCCACTATCGTGTCCCGTTAGCGCAATGAGTCTACTAGATCAAATGGATGCTATATGGAAGATTTGAGGTAGATGTATTCATAGAAAAATGGTACATTATTTGGGAATTAATAGTACGAAAGTCAGGATATTTAGGCTAATATTTTTATATTGGGGGATGGTACTGGCATGGACAAGAATTCTGTTTATAGAACAAATATTATAGGCGCTGGGGAGGTTGGTAGCGCTATCTCGGTCGATATGGACAAGAATGTTATTCATGAAACTAACAGTTTATTTTGGGATACAAAAGGAAATGATATTTTAGGAGCAACCGCACTTCCTTTATATGGAGCATTCGTCTCAGAAGAAAAATGCCAACTTTTTGGCGATATTTCAGGAAAAAAGATGCTAGAGATAGGCTGTGGAAGCGGTCAATCATTGCAATATCTCGGGGAACGTAAAGCATCTGAACTATGGGGTATAGATATATCAGAAAACCAAATCGAAAAAACAAGAGAATACTTATCAGATCACGGACTTTCAGCAAAATTAATCTGTTCACCCATGGAAGAAAAATGTGGCTTACCTGAAGATTATTTTGACTTTGTTTATTCGATTTATGCTATAGGCTGGACAACCGACCTTGAGGGTACTTTTAGCAGGATTGCATCTTACCTAAAAAAAGACGGCGTATTTATTTTCAGTTGGTCTCACCCTATACACAAATGTGTTGTTGCAGAAAATGATATGCTTGTTTTTAAAAAATGTTATTTCGATGAATCTTGGTATTCGGTAACTCTTAACGAAAGTACGCTAACATTATCTGACCGTAAACTATCAACCTATGTCAATGCGCTCTCAAAAGCGGGATTTATCATTGAGGAAATGATTGAGCAATCTGATGATGAACTTATTCAACCCCGGAACGATAACGACGATTTTGCGAAAAAAGCAAAGATGCTTCCTGTAACTTTCGTAATTAAAGCAAGAAAACTATAATTAGTAGTTGAAGATAAATGCCCGTTAATTGAATAAAGGCAGCCTTTCATCTTGACTGATTGGCTGCCTTATCGTGTTTATATTGAACTATCGTCGCCTGTTAGCTTAATTATGATTCCCGAAAGTCCATACATTCATCAAGTACGTCTCGATTCCTTCATTCCTCTAATATTTGCACATTCTTAGCTGTCCTGCGCTGAGAATCAACTATATCCGGAAACTCGAATAGGTCGAATGCAACTTTTTGACCCTCTTTAAGGAACCGAAAGCCGTCCGGTAACCTAATAGGGTCTGGTAGTATTTCGCTGAAGTGTACAAAAACATGGTTATTTTCCTGCCCGTCTAGCATTATCCGTCCGTAGCCTTGATCTTCTTTGTACCATTTGACAATTCCATATCTTCTTTCCGCCATCTAAGCACCTCCTCTGTAACTTTATGGTACAATCCATAATGTGCTCACATCGTGTTGAACAAGTTATCTTATTTGATTTTTTTCGGAAACCCATATACGAAAAGTATCATACCGAGGAACGCAAGGATTGGCACAAAGTTATTATCGAAGAAGCTTGTAATTTGAGTACTTTTCCCATCATTCCACTTTACCACATCGTTCCAATTTTTTACATAATATTATTACTTAACCTAATGCTAATAATGGAACGCTATAGCCCCACAAATTGCAAGGATTCTGCTGGCTATTTGAACAATAAAAAACAGCTGCCGAAGCAGCCGCTATTCTACTGTCGTTCTCCGTTAGCTTAATGATTTACTTTGCTTCGGACGAATCATATTGCTCTTTATTGAGAACTTCATGGATTATATTTGTTATGTCGTTAATTTTGCGGGAACAATATTTTAAAATAGGGTTAGCCCAATATTCGGGTCCAGTTTCTTCATCACCTATTTTCACTAAATTCAATGTATACGCACCCTCTGAACGCATAGCTGGATACCATCCTAAATCCAAAATCAAACCTGTCTTTTCATTTCTAAAATAGAATATATCCTCATGTAGCTCCCATACATAAGGAAATGAGTCGTCATGAAAGTCATCGGGATTAATTTCATAAAAATGATTCCATACGACAGTCCAATCTGATGGAATATTTAATGGCACCAATTGTAGACTCATTTTAATAACACATCCCTTAACAATCTTCATATTCAAATCTCCGTGACTTGTCCAAGTTATCCTCCCCGTTACTTCAATGAAAACAGCAGGCTACCGTAGCGGCTGCTCTTTAATGTGTATCATTCAACTAAAGTTCCCCGTTAGTTCAATAGTCTTATGTTTTAATTAGAGTCGCTGCTTATAGTTGTGAGGCTTGCCGAACACCTAATGCAGTGACGTCCCGACGCGCTTAGGGGGCTGGATGTGGTCACTCACTTCTCAGAGTTACCCGGAGCGTCAATATGGTGTTAGCCGAAGGAAGTTCTGGAAGCAGCCATTGCATTTAAGGCGTTCTCAAAATAGCTATATACTTCATCTGCAATTCCCAGAAACTCTTCAACAAGTACATTACTATCCAAGTAACAAGCATACAGATAATTAACTAAAGCGGAGTCAATCTCACAATAGTTTAATATGGCATTCTTCATCTTAATAATGTCATCTTGCCATACACCTGTATCTTCTAAAACCAAAGAGTATAATGCACGAATTAATCTCTTAGAGTAACCTTTAATATATCTAGTTTTCATTGTGTTCTCATTAGCATTAGAAAGTAAACTATGTATACGATCTACTTCCTCCTTGGTCTCTGTATTTAAGTCTAAAATGAATTCAGGAGAAATAATTATCGGTGGTACTTTTTCACCAACGTCATGACCATATATGCAAACACAAATTATCTTTACCCAAAAACCCCACTCATTTGGTTTACTTAATACATCGTCAATCGAGCAAATTATCGTATCAATCTTAGTTACTACTGGATATTCTTCCAAAAGCCCGTCTTTAATATTTGACAATCTTTCGTAATCAATATCTTTGGGATTTACACATACAATAGTAAAGTCTGCATCTGACTTAAAAGGTTTAGCAGTTCCTTTTGGAATCGAGCCACACATATAAATGCTATGAATCTTACCTTTAAATTCGCTAAGTATATTATCTATATATTTATCAACAAAATCCTTATATTCACTTTGTATTACAATTCTATTTATAACTTTTTCTAATATCATATAGACTCCTCCTAAACTAAGAACTTCTTTCGGCTAACGTCTTTTTTGCGAACTTCGTAAATTCGTCATGACTTAAGTTATTCGCGAAATCATTCAACTATCCTGCCCGTTAGTTGAACAAAGGGCTACCTCTCGGTAGCCCTCTCATTATTGAACTATAGTGTCCCGTTAGTTTAACAAGAATCGTTATAAAGCGAATCTATTTTTTATGATTTCAGCAACTTCACGAGCGTTGATTTTCGTATTGTTTATTCTCAAATAGTTTTCTTTTTTAATTTCTCCCTCTAACGAGTTCAATCGATGTTGCTCCATTGTCTGTATTAGATCATGTTCAGAGAATGTGATATCTCTCTTTGTCGGTTTATGTTCAAGTCTATGGGGAGTCTTGTTACGCTCTATTCTCTCCTCAAGATCGGCTTCAAGCTCAACAAAATAGACATCCGCACCTTGATCCTCAAATATTTCACAAATTTTATCGACATAATCCCAATCGCTCTGCAAATCGAATCCCCATACATATGTGAATATCATTCCATACATTTTACTGGCGGCGGTTGCTTCAAATATATCCTGACGGAATTTATCCGATAATCCCCACATTTCACTAGTGAAGCCAAAAAAAGGAGCCAGCAATTCTATCGTCATATGGTTGTGGAACAATTTTAAATCAGTTATCATTTCCAGTTCATGCCCCACTGTCATTTTACCTACTGCCTGAGGACCAAATATTAAAACAAATTTCATGATATCACCACTTTTCGAAGTCATTTAATTATAGTACCACAATTGGTAAAGTTTTATTGCACTAAACTGCCCGTTAGTTGAACAAATAAAAAACGACTGCCGAAGCAACCGCTATTCCACTATAGTGTCCCGTTAGCGCAACGACTTACTCTGTTGAATTTCGTGTTCCTCAACATAAAGCGACATCAGAGAAGGCGGATCGTACCTTATCGTGGCCTTTAAACGACAAAATGGTGCCGATAGGCATAGCCCCATAGCCGCAACGAAATAATGAGCCTAATCCGACAGTGCCCGCATGATGTTGGATTTCGCCTCTGCCGCAATCGCTTCATTCCTGTCATCGACCGCTTGCATTAAGATCAGTATGGGGATGTATACCGCGATCAGCCGCGCCAGCAGCTTCGTTTCCTCGTCCGCTCCTCCGTACGTTTCGAAAAACACGCCACGAGCGTAAGGTGGTAAAAAGCTATAAGCAACGCTCAAATCGCAAGCCGGATGGCCTACGCTCAGATCGCCCCAATCAATGATGCCGGAAACGATCCCGTTCTCATTCACAAGCATATTTTTGAAATGAAGATCGCCATGTAGCAGTGCATTCACCGCCTCGACACGGTCCTTTTGAAGCCTGCTAATATACGCTTCGATCACACCGTACTCCTCCGGCGACAAGTGTTCAACCACCTTCGATAGAAAGCCCTCCAATTTCACTTTGCGCGATGCTATGTCCGTCAAGTTTCGATGATCTTGCTGAACTCCGCACTTCAGCGCCGCCTGCACCGGAAACTCATGCAATTTCCGTAAAAATTTCGCCAGCGTCTCTGCCGATAAAGCCCGGCGTTCTTCCGTCAAACCGATGGGGAAATCTCCTGGCACGTAGGCATAGCCAAGAAATGGTGCCGGGTATTCATCACTTGCTTCGCCATAAAACAACGGTTTCGGATAGGGGATGGTCATATATGCCTCCAGCTTCGGCAGCAGCTTCCCTTCCATACGAATCGAGCCAACTGCAATCGTTCTTCTTGGAAACCGGAACACGTACTCGTCACCGATGAGAAAAACCGTATTGTCCCAGCCCCAGCCCAATCGTTTCACTTGCTTCGATGACAGCTGAGGGAATTGTCTGCCGATCAGCGTCCGCGCCTGCTCTTCGTTAACCTCCCACTCCGCATCCCATACATTCGTTCCTCCCATGAATTGTCTGCCTCCTCGTTCCTTACGTTATTTAGATTTTTACATTCCCTGGAAGTTACGCATAACTGCCCGTTAGTTGATTGCATATCAGTATTATTCTACATATAACCAGTCGAAATCATTATGCAAAATGTACTCTTCTGGTTCCAATTCTATTGCAAAACTTTCGCAGATTATATCTTGTTCTGCATATTCATTACCATTGTCTATACCCAAATAGATATGTAGGAGTTCTTTATGTTTTTGTGCTCGTTCGGGAACTCTTTGTAGGATACTTGAAGTTTTGATAACTGCGGAGCGGTAAAATTCACTCCATTCATCAAATTCCATCCAATATGGTAGTTTCGCATATACCACACCTGAAAATTTCAGCCTTGCTTCCCTTACTTTATAAGTAAAGCTATGCTCACTTCTGTCTACTCGCTCAATTACCTTAAGAAAGTAAAACTCAACGGTCTTGTTTTGGTGGTCAATAACGAATTTCTTTATGACTGAATCATACAGTTGTAAATCATCATTACCTTTGTAATCTTCAGTGTTCATATTTTCTCCTTATTTATCCATTTGATAAAAATGTTTATACTGTTTTGATTATACAACCCAAATCTATATTCCACTATACTGCCAGTTAGCCGAACAAAGGGCTTCCTCTCGGAGCCACCATCTCATTATTGAACTATAGTTTCCCAAGTTGAAGAATTGATTATTTATATTATCATGTCAATTAGATGTCGCTCTGTAAGGATAATAGAATGATATGTATTTTCTAAAAAGGTAATACCCTCTATAATCACCCCTTTGAATTCCGCACCATCGAGCGAATTACCTAACAAGACTGCACCTTTAAAAACACAATTGGAGAAATCACACGCTTTAAAATTAGAGTTCATCAGTGTAGAGTTTTCAAAATTAGAGCCCGCAAAGTCAACCGAAAACAAACACTCATCGAAGATTAAACCCGAAAAGTCAAATTCATGATAAGTACCTGCTTCGACGCAAATTTTGTGAAAGTGTCTGTGCCCATTTTGAAGCATATCTAAAAATTCGGCTTCCGTAACTTCTCTTTCCATTGATATTCCCCCATACCAACTTTATACAGTAAAAGTTCTACATGGCTTCCATATTAACCTGCCCGTTAGTTCAATTAGAATGGGTTTTCTCCTTTTACAAATGGAATAGAGATTATGTAAATTGAACCAATAAAAAGAAACCAAAAAAATTTTGATTTCAGACGTTGCTTAAAGTAGATAGTATTCTTCATAATAAATAGTCCAGTAATAACCGTGTATAGTACAAAAAGAAAGTATGAAACTCCGAACCAATTAACCCAAACATTACCTATAAATTCAATTCCAAAACTCTCATAAATTTTACTTGCTACATTTACAGTAAGTAACAAGCCAATAGCCAAAAAAACAATTGATTCAAGCAATATAACAACATCTTTTTTTAAGCCTTGCATAACCTCATCTCCTTTTAAAAACACAGTTTTCCACATCGACAGCCTTCTCCTGATCTCTATTGAGCTATCGTGTCCCGTTAGCTTAACATGTTGATGGTCTGTACTATTTGATTATCTTATTAGCTAACTTATTGGCTATCTGAACGCATTCTTCTTGCGATTTCTCAAACAGGTTCCCGCAGCATTTCTGGAAAACAACATAGATGTACTGTCCAAGGTCACCAATTCCGCATTTTCTCTGGTTTTCATTGATGAAGTTGTATATTTGTTTGACCTCATCATTGTATTCATCGTCCAATAGTGGATGAATCTCGATGGGATTCCATTCATTAATCATGTCCTGAATTTTTTGATACAGCAACAATTTAGCCCTCCGTTCTTTTCACTAAAATTCTTCGTTGTTTAATCTCGGTTTTTATTTTACTTTATTTTCGTTAGGAATAATTCCGAAAAATTCGTATACCAATCAGTTCCTTTGGATTTAATCAGTGCAAATGCTTCTTTAAAAGCTATCACTGTATTCTCCTACACTGGCTCGTATCATGTCATCGTCATCTAATTTAGATAAATCCATTACGGCATCGTCTATTTCGTCATCTCGTGAAGTTTTGTCATAAACAACGGTTATCAATTTTTCTTTTTCAGTTCCTGTAAAAAACTAATTGCATAGGTTTGAACTAAACTACCCGTTCGTATTATGAGATCAACCAGTTCTTTCTGGTTGATCCTTTTTTTCATTTGCTTTAAGAATTAAGGTAGCCGGGTCAAACGTACCTGCCCGTGGGACTTGATCCCGAGCGCTATAATGTTCACCCCTACTTGTCATGA